>JAJFTZ010000073.1 GCA_021372675.1 Eubacteriales bacterium | reverse complement strand
AAAGTTGCCGAAAAGTTGCCAAAATGAAAAGTGGTATGGCAGGTATACCAAAATTAGGGGCTCGAATTTCGGCCATCGGTATTCCGCCTTACTTGCGCTCCGCGCTGCGTGCGGCGGCCTTGGCACGAAATTCCGGGGCCTAAAAAGGCCGCACTGTGGCCTTTTCTTAACGGCCCTTCGAACCCCTACATCATAGCCACCAAAGAAAGCGCCACCCAAAAGGGTGGCGCTTTCTTTGGTGGACACTCGCCACCGAAATCCGAACCCAGCGCGGCTTCAATATCCGCAAGGGAAATTACCTCTGTTCCGTCCTTATAGTTGTAAGTGAAAATGATTTTATCGTCATACAGCCGAATGGAGTTTACGAAGATGTCGATAATCTGCCGCTGATAGTCTATGCTATCTACATCGCCATATTTGAATTGGCTGATCCAGCGTACCATTTCATCTTTCGTATACTTAGGGCGTGTAAGCTCGGCTTGTAAGATAGTGACCTCCAAATTTTCCTTTTGTGCTTCCAATTCATCCATGCGCTTTTTTGCGGAAACATTGAAAAGCCCTTGCTGTATGGCGTTTAGAAGATTATCGATACCTTTTTCCGTTTCGGCAAGCTGTTGAAGCAGGGAGGGGAGCAGGGCGTTTTCGCGTTCCTGCATAAGTATCAGCTTGTCCGCTATTCGGTCAATTTCTGCATCTTGTAAAACCTTGTTAACCGTCCAGACAACGGCAATCCGTTCTATCCAATCCTTTTTGACGGTTTTCTTCTTACAGCCTTTGCGCCGCTTGGCTCCCGCGCACTTGTAATAATAATGGATTTTCCCTGTGTGGCTGGTGCCGCTCTCGCCAATCATCAGGCGCTCGCAATCGCCGCAAATCAGCTTGGTCGTTAGCAGATATTCTTCATCGGCTTTTGCTCTCGCGGGCGCGCGTTTGTTTTTCTCTTTGCGCTCCTGTACCCTGTTGAACAGCTCTTCCGATACGAGTGCGGGAACGCCGCCGGGGATAACCACATCTTGATATTTATACTCGCCTATATATTTTCTGTTTTTGAACAGGATATTAAAACTGTTAACGTTGAAAGGCTGATTCTTTTTTGTGGTCAATCCGCGTTCATTGAAAGAATCAATAATCGCCTTTATCGTTTCCCCTTCGGCGTAGCGGGTAAAGGCTTCTTGAACAAGCGGTGCGGTCAATGGGTCAACCACAAGGCTTTGCTTCTCTCCCAGCATATAACCCAATGGAATACCGCCGCCGTTGTTCTTACCCTTCAATGCGTTTTCCTTTTGTCCCCGATGTATCTTCTCGGACAGCTCGGCGGAATAATACTCGGCGTATCCCTCTAGCATGGATTCAAGGATAATACCCTCCGGCCCTTCCGAGATATTTTCCTTTGCCGATATGACCTTAACATCGTTTCTTTTCAAAATCCGCTTGTAATGTGCGCTGTCGTATCTGTTTCTGGCGAAGCGGTCTAGCTTCCAGACAATAACCACATTAAAAATATGCTTTGCGCTATCTCTAATCATGCGCTGAAACTCTGGGCGGTTATCCGTTTTGGCTGATAAAGCTCGGTCAATATATGTGCCGATGATGGTAATGCCGTTGTATTTCGCGTACTCGGTACACTCGCGTATTTGCCCCTCGATAGATTCGTCCCGCTGATGGCTGTCGCTGTATCGGGCGTAGATCACAGCTTTCATTTATCCAAGCCCCCCTTTCATCATCTGTAACAGCATATCTTTTAGCTTTCCGCTCATAGGCGTGTTAGGGTCAAAGCACATTTCTATGAAGTCCCGCATATCGGCGTCATCTTCAAATTTCGGTTTGAAATCATACAGCTTGCCTTGCGGTTGGTCGGTGCGGCCATAGATATAATCCAGCGAAACATCGAAGTAATCAGCATACGCCAGCAGCGTATCATAAGATGCTTCCGACTGACTATTTTCATATCGGTTTACCGCAGATTGTGTGATTCCAATTCTTCCGGCAAGCTCCTTTTGAGATAGCCGTATGCTCTCTCTCAAACCCTTTATCCTCTCGGCAACAATGCTCATATCGCCACCTCCATTATGATATTATTATACAATATTATTGAGTTTTAATCAAATCAATTATCGGTCAAGTAAGTGTTATTTTTGCGTTCATTTTGATAAATTACCTTTGCGGTAACAGGCGTTATCCTGATTGGTCGAGTCCCTCGTCCACGCAAAAGCCGCCGAATGTCCAAACAGAGGTGAGGACACTCGGCGGCTTTTGTGTTGCCCGAAGTGAGCACGGCAGCCAAGCAAAGCAAGCTGCTTTGTGTGGGCTGATAAGCAAGCGCAGGGCAATATCTAGGGGTTTCCAAAGGGGCCGCAGCTCCCTTTGGCACACGATTTTGCCGTAGGCAAAGTCTAGTGTGTTATGCCTGCCCTCCGACTGACGGGAAAAACCGCGCTGCCGCCATATGGGCGGCGCGGCTTTGAGCGGCAGGAAAACGGGGCGGGATTTTCGAGCGGGTAGTGAGAAAGTCGCGGCCTGTTTTCGGCAAGGAGGGCGGGCATACCGTTCCCTCGTTTCTTCACATCTCATACGGTTTGCTGCATTCGACTTAGCGCATCTACAATTAGCTATTCATCTTAAAACAAATAGCATAGGAAAGCATGCGCTTATTGAATTTTTCTACACCCTCATAGACGATCACAGATAGCATCATTGATAAACGGTATTTGAAGAAGTTTCATATGAATTGTAGGCTTATAAGGGATACACACCTTTATCCTAACTGGCTCATGAAATCTCGTGAAATACTTTCGATTCTATCAATATCGTAACGTGACAATACACCCGTGTGCATTATTACATTTCTGCACATTGTCAAATCGTGCATCCGAGATTGAATCCATGATTGATTAGGAATAATATCAGAAAAATCATCCCAATTATTAGTAACTATCTGAGTTAAGTTATCAAGCATCGTATAGTTAATTAGTGAATCGCCTCTTGTCGAAAGGTACTTATTTTGCTCTTCTCGTGCTTTAAGTTTATTAGCCTCGTCTTGTACTTTTTTAGGCACGCAAGTATCCCACCAGTCAAGGCCCTTTCGCTCGGATAGTCTTTGGACGATAAAATCTCTTAAAGTATTTTCAATGCAAAACAAGATTGTATATACAGATGACATATCTAATGCTTGCTGGATTAACAACGGATTGTATTCGGTGGAAACAATGCGCGAAACAGGTTGTTGCTCTATGCCCTCCTTTACAGGAACTCCCCGCTTTTGGATAGAAAAAAGCGAATCTTCAATAAGCATTGCATTAAAGACAAAGCTTTTTAAGTTCTCAACTGTACTCATGGTGCAATTCCCCTCACTTGAAGTTTTCTCGTATACTCTTGAAAATTGCATTATAAACTGATACATCAGTTGTAGCGGGGAGATGAATCTGTATATTGTAGTGAAATGACGGAACGTCGGAAATACTACCGTTAACATTTCCGTTCCCATTCTCTTTTGGTAGTTCAATCACAGGTTCTGCGTCAATTGTATGCTGTGGTCTTGCCGCCTTTGAATGACTGTTTTCTTTGAAATCAGCAATACCGCACAGCGCTTTGAATGTTAAAAATATCCTACTTACATTGTCTTCATCTTTGCCTGTGACACGGCTTATAGCCCCCTTAACCTCACTATCTGGAGCATCTTGCATTGCTGTATTGATATTGAAAAGTTCAGAATACAGCACCTTAAGTCTGTCTGCCAGCACCTTTTTAGCTGTAGATTCGTCTCTTAACTGGTCATAGTATTGTGTTGGTGTTCCATCATCAGTAATAAATCCAAGTTTTTTTAGCAGAGGAGAGTATGCTCTGTCGTTTGTGCTCGTGAATCCCATTTGTCGAATGAATTCGTTTGTGAATTTGGGCGGCTTCCCCGCGGTTCTTATTTTTTCAAACACCGCTAAAACGTTTTTATTTGATGCTAAATACGGATAGTCGGCCACTCTTTTTTCCCCCTATATTTTTTGTGCTCGATTGATTATATATCACTTTTCCTGCGATTGCAGTCCTTACAAAGCATTTGACAGTTTTCGGGAATAGTTTTGCCGCCCTCGCTCCACGGCGTAATATGGTCAGCCTCCATTTCACGCAATTCAAAATGCTTGCCGCACTTTGTGCAAATGCCTTTTTGCCTTTCATACGCTGCTCGTTTCTGACTTTCCGAAAAGGCGCGGATGCTCAAATATCTTTCGTTACGGGTCAAGACATACGGATAGATACCCTTTTTGTTCGTAACATCATCGTCCATCATCAACGACTGTATTTCCTGCTCAATGTTCGCGGTATCAAACATATCGCCATGGTATTTATCATAAAGATCGCCCCAAGCGATACCTTTCATTTCTTTTCGATAGTTTGTAAAGGTGAGTTGCACCCACTCGATAACATTCCTAAAATACGTCCATATTTCATTGGCATTTGGGTCATGTTGATGGATGGACATATATTTTTCGATTTCACCATTGCTGATCCAGTCCAGAGCCGTCTGTAAAATTTCCTGCCGAATCGGGGAGCCGTTCACATAGTCCTTTGACAATAGATAGGCCGCGCAGTTACTTTTACTGAATATTAACTTGGCAGCGGTGAGCCATGTCCCCGTGTAAACCGCGTTCCGTAATTCCTGATCGGTCAGCTTTTCTCCGGCGATATTGATGATCTTGAACCAATCGAGCTTTTCCTTATCATTACCCTCGCAAAAATAAATCATCAGCTTATAGTCCAAAATCTGCTGCTTCTCAGTTTCGGTAAGATTATGAAAAGCTCGATTTTCCACGGAAAACTCGCCCTTGACGTACTGACAAAAGCTGATTGTCCGCTGTTGCCCATCCAGAACTTCAAAGGTTCCATCCTCGTTCTTTACCCAATACATGACATTAAGCGGGAAGTCTTTGCGGATAGTGTCTATAACGGCGTTGCGCTTTTTCTCGTCGTAAACAAATTCGCGTTGGTATTTAGGGCGGATATTCAGCTTACCGTTATACCCAATAACGCCTTCTTCCGCGTTATCAACGTAATGTTCTGCAACATCGCGGACGGGTATCTCGTGCAGTTCTATTTTCATAGCGCTGTTCCTTTCCGACGGATAACAATCCTATCATAAAGTCGCCTATATTTTACGTTTGATAACGATTCTATCGTAGAGACAGCGATACTGTCTGTCTGTCTGTCTGTCTGTCTGTCTGTCTGTCTGTCTGTCTGTCTGTCTGTCTGTCTGTCTGTCTGTCTGTCTGTCTGTCTGTCTGAAGAATTGTCCGCGTTGTCTATCGTGTTGTCAAGTGGTAAATAAAATCTTATGCCTCCCGAAACGTATGAGCCCTTGGGCGCGAATCTCGACATCGGTTCGCCAAGCCATCGGCTTGAACCGATAATCTCAAACTGTTCGGGATTATATTTGTCCAGAAAAGTAATTGGCACACCCATAGCGCCATCGTAATCACATGGAATTTCGGCGACCTTAGCAACCTCGATTGCATTGTAGTTGACATATGCAGGATGTTCTGCTGGCGTGTATCGCTTATAAAGCGTTATGTTTTCATGACGTTTCTGCAAATCCAAATTAGTGAACCAACCCACATTACGGAATTTTACAAGCCCGGTTTCCTGATTATAAACACCATTTGCCCATTCACGGCTGGCATACTCTGCGGGCACTTTGAAATAAGCGTTTCCGTTTGGAAAGCCGTTTCCGAGCCAGATTTTATTTTCTTTAATTAGCCTAAATATATCTAAGTATGTAACAGCATTTTTGCTGCCTATAATTATGAACTTTTTTTCATGCTCAATGAGCTGTGCGACATACTCTCTAAACAAAGAAAACGGCGGATTGGTAACCACAATATCCGCCTCTTTCAGAAGCTCAATACATTCTTCGGAGCGGAAATCACCATCTCCGGTTAATAGCGTCAGCGTATTCTTTCCATTTTTCAGAAGATACTCCACATCGGCAAGGTCAATGGCTCCATCTTTGTTTTCATCTGTGACATCGGTTATTTCAATTTTATGCGGTTGCCTTTTATCCGCAACCGTGCCTGCCAAATTCGTTACATCGAAAAGTGATAGCTGGCCACCGGCAACAGGAGAATCTGTGTAGCATGTTGCAATCAGCTTTTTAAGCCCAAGAAAATTAAAATTCATTGCAAAATACTTAAAGAAGTTGCTCTCAAATGGATCATCACAGTTGCAAAGAATAATCTTATTCTTAAAATGTTCCCTGTAATGGCGCATTTCTGCTTCAATATCGGATAGTTGAGTATAGAACTCATCAGCTTTGTTTTTCTTTGCCTTGTCGAATGTTTTTGTCGCCATTACGATTCCTCGCTTCCTTCAAAGCTGACTCCGTGTTTTTTGCAATAGTCATAAAAAGCAGCCTGTGCCATTTTGATAGGTTTTGTCTTGGAATTTTCCCATCTATTTATCGTCGCATAACTTACATTTAAGGCGCGCGCCAAGTCTTCTTGGCTGATATTAAGTTTTTCCCTTACATATCGCAGTTTTTCTGGAAACTCCATCTTGCTCACCTCGCATTTGGTTGACAATATTGTAGCAAATGTTATTACATCTATCAAGAAGTTTCGACATATTGGCACAACATCGGGCCAACTTGGCCCGATGTTGTGGGTGGGACTTCGAGACAAAATACCCTCAAGTGCAGCGGCAAAACAATTTTGCATTTTGAAAATACTTTTGCTAATATAGGAACAATTAATCTATACTTATGACGTTATATAGTATATGAACTATTTTCTCAAAGGAGGTGTACCCTGTGAGCCAACACACCATTGTCAAATTCCCCTACGACAGCCATATCCGCTATCTGCCCCTTGTTTATTTTTTGCCGGAAGATAGGTTTGTGCGATACCCGCTACTTAGCACCCTGCCGCGTGATTTATCCGAGCTTTCAAATTCTCCCGCAAAGATGAAATTGATTACGGGCAAGGCATTTTTGAAAGACATCATGGATGCAACAGCTGCTCTGGTCTTTCCACACTTCGGCTTTGGCGGCTGGTTAGAGCACTATACGGGCTATTTCCCTGCATGGCGGCTATCCTACCTTTTGCCATTATGGGCGAAGTTGCTGGAGAAAGAGACAGGCTGGGGCGTACAGGCGTTATTTCAAGTACCGCCACATACTGAAATCCCGTTCTTAAAGCCGGAATATATCAAGGCTGTTATGGAGCGCGTAGTTAAACGGGCAATTGGGGAAGAAAACTGGCAGCCCGTTCTTGATGTTGTAAAGGAAATGCCCTGCGACGAGGACTTTATGAAGTGGAATACCAACGTCAGAACGGACTTTCTGCGTAAATGGTACCATACACGCTCTAAAGTTCAGATGGTATCTCTTGAAGCCTGTATGGAGGACGAGGAACACGGAATCCATGAGATAGAGGACATTTCCGACAATTTTGAGGATAGGATTGTTGCGGAAGACTTCTGCCAACGGTTCAAGGCTCGATTATCCGAAAAGGACATGAAGATATTGGAGCTACGGGTCGAGGGGTTCACCTACGAGGAAATAGCGGCCAAGCTGGGGTACAAGAACCACAGCGGGGTAATCAAGCGAATACAGTCCATCACAAAAGCATTTGTCAAATACGAAGAAGAACAGCAGTAGAAGCCACGGTTCAGAAATGAGGCGTGGCTTTTTGTTGCCCGGAAATCAAAAAGAAAGAGGTTTTATGTTTAATATCAAGGCATTAGCACCCATCGAGCGAAGGCCGGACGGTTCCCTGCCGCGGATGACGCCAAGCCAGCGGAAACGAGCAAATGCCCTTATTCGCAAAATCTGTTGCAACTATGACGATGGTAACTGCCTCTTGCTGGATGACGGTGATAGCTGTGATTGCGTTCAGAGCATATCCTATTCCGTCAACTGCAAGTTTTTCCGGCGGGTGTTGCTGGAAGATAAAGAAGGGCTATCGTTAAAAGCGGAAATTTTCCGTGATGATACTACGAAACGATGCGCGGTCTGCGGCAAGGCATTTCAGTCCAAATCCAGTAGCGCCAAATACTGCGCCAATTGCGCAGTAACGGTACAAAAAAGGCAAAAGGCTGTTCACGCCCGAAAACGAAGGGCAAGAGTAGAAAAGTAGGGGCTTAAAAAGCCTGTATTTATGCGGTTTCTACCGCTCAAATTGCAGGGGGCAATACACTAATACCTTTAGAGGCCTAAAATGCCTCTATTTTTCATTTTACAGGAAGGAGCTCACCACTATCGCACAATACGCCATCATGCGCTTTGCCAAGCAAAAAGGCGGCGCTGGCGCTTTGGAGGCTCACCATGAACGCACCAAGGAAAAGTATGCCAGCAATCCCGATATTGATAGAGCAAAGAGCAAGCACAATTTTCATATCATTCAGCCAATGACATCCTATAAGCGGGAATCGGACGCACGGATCGAGGCGGCGGGATGCAAAACCCGAAAAGACAGCATCCGCTTTGTGGACACGCTGATAACCGCCAGCCCCGACTTTTTCAAGGGCAAGAAGCGGGAGGAGGTCAAAGTGTTTTTCCAAACGGCGGTTGATTTTCTATCAAAGAAAATCGGCAAAGATAACATTTTCGCCGCCGTTGTCCACATGGACGAGAAAACGCCGCATATGCATCTGTGCTTTACACCAATTACAGAGGATGGGCGGCTGTCGGCAAAAGAGATCATCGGCAACCGCACCCAGCTTACCAAGTGGCAGGATGATTTCTTTACCCACATGGTCAAATCATTCCCCGACATTGAACGCGGCGAATCGGCCAGCGTCACAGGGCGGCGACACATACCGACAAGAGTATTTAAACAGGCTGTGCGGCTCACAAAGCAAGCGACAGCGATACAAGCCGCGCTTGACGGCATCAATCCGATTAATGTCGGCAAGAAAAAGGATGAAGCCCTTGTCTTGCTGCAAAAGTTTTTTCCCAATATGGAGCGGTTTGAATCGCAAGTACGCAAATACAAGAAAGAGATTGACTATTTGGAAAAGGAAAACGCCGCTCTCTCCAAGAAAGCGGCGGCGAACGAGAAGGACGGCATCGGCAGACAGATGGAAACCGCCAAGCTGCAAATCGAACACCGAAATTTAAGGCAGTTTGTGGAATCGCTGCCCGACGAAATTAAGCAACAAGCCAGAATACAGCAGAAATCACAACAACAGGAACGCTAAGGAGGTCAGCCTATATCAATTCTTTCGCCCGCTTCGGCGGGCTTTGTACTTTGAAAATTTAATATATGGAGGACGCGGCGAATACATGGCGAAAAAGGTTCAAAAGTCCAGCAGCGGCATGGATATTCCCGATTATCAGTTTGAGGCGTTGGCTCGGTGTCTTTTGCCTAAGATACAGAAATACTACGAAAGCGAGGAGGGGAAAAAAGATTTAGCGGAATACAGGGTAGAAAAAGCAAAACAGGTGCAAACTGAAAATAGCGGCAAATAACCACACACAAAGGGCGAACATCGGGCCAACTTTGCCCGATGTTCGCCCCTTCTTTTTTACTCTAAATCCTTCAAATATAAGACAAATCCGAACCCATCCCCTATGGGGATTATCGGGTTCGGATTATCTTCTTTTGCGAAATGCGATTTATTAAATCCGAACCTCCATTTTCCCCTATATCAAAGGCCTTTTCTGTTTGCTCTAGGATAATGGCTTTGGTTCCGTCCTTGTAGTTATATGTCAGCACCATTCTATCGTTATAAAGACAGTTCGCGTTTACAAACGTATGGATCAGATGCTGCCTGAAGGCCATATCCTTTGTGTCACTATTCTTAAGCTGGCTGATCCAAAACACGACCTGTTCCCGCGTCAGCAGGTTTTTTGTATTTCTTCCTGAGCGATAGAGGCTTCAAGGCTTTTTCTCGCCGCTTTCCAGTTCATCAATACGCTGCTTCATGGAAGGGCGGAGCATGCCGCTTTGAATAATATGCACGGATGTAATAATGGGCAGCCCTGCTTCGGGTGTGATCAGGGCTGTTGTCCATTTTAACAAGGAACGTCCGCCCATGCTATGAATTCCAAAGCCCCTACTCAACTTAAAACTGTGCAGGGGCTTTGATTTGCATTCTTTTGTCCACTATCTCTTGGCCAGTTCAGCTAAATGGGACTTTTTTGCGTAATTCGCGCATTCGTATGAGAACTCGCGTAACGTAATACCTTATGCTTCCTCGCTCCTGTCTACAGACGCCGCCGCGCTTATCTCATCGCACTCCATTCGATGCCTTCGCCCCAATAATATATCCCGCCGTCATCGGTATAGAGTATAGAGCCTGTTCCCATTTCCCATAAGACTGGTTTTTCGCCCGGCTTTAGGGTGACATGGATGCGGCAGCTGTCCACCATTGGATAGCGCATATCGGGCTTCAGCGTGTATACGGCATCCTCGGTGGTAAAGCTGCCTTCGTAGGCGTCCATGTTTTCCGGCATCGCGGGTAGACTCATGATCAAGTCGAGCATCTCCTTTGCGCCCGTGCAGTTTCCCTTATACAGCACGCCGTCATCCAAAAAGAACACATACGGTATATCTGCCTTATTATGGTAGTTGAGCTGGGTATAGTCTTCGTAATCCGCGATAGAGACCCAAACGCCCCAAACTTTGGGCGGGTCGGCCGATACGATTGTGGTGGCTTCACCCTGCGCGGGTACGAACGAATAGGCGCACAGTTCATCGGACTGGTAGCTGTCGCGGATATCATAGCGCAGCGGATCCTCCGGGTCACGCATGGTGAGCGACTGCAAGGAGTCAAGATCCCAAGTCGAAGCAAGGGAGCCCCCGGCATCGTACATCTCAATCACGGCGTTGTAAAGATAATCCTCATCCACAATATTGTTCACTTCGAGGAAAGCGGTTTCCTTTACGACATAGGTGTACTGTTGGTTTACGGTCATCGAATCGCTTATCACGCCGCTTTTCAGATAGGCTTTCAACTGCGCTGTATCGGAGCAGGTGCCGGTGAGAGCGGTATCTCCGGAGATGCAGATGAAGTTTATGACCGGTACATAATCTATCCATTGATCCGAAAAATTCCACCATGCCCCTTTTAGGCGCAGCGCCTCACCGCCGTTTTCGGGCAAGGCTTCGCCCTCCGCGCCGTCGGCGGGCGCGCCCGGGGCCGCGGGGGTATCCGCAGCCGCTTCGGGTTGCTCCGCCGCGGCCCCGGCCGGTTCCGCCGCGGGCGGCAATAAAAGGCCGGCGCAAAGCGCTATGCAGGTGAACAGCGTCAAGGCCGCCGCGAGCGGCCGGGCCCGGAGGAACGCCGAAAAGCCGTTTCGCTTTTTGCCGCGCCCGCTCCTTTGCAAGCGCGCATCTTCCTTTTTTGCGGCCGCGTACTCGCCCCGCTGGAACCCTTCGGCGGCGATCAGCAGCGCGCGGCCTCCGTAAAACGCCGCGCAGGCGAACGCGCCGAGTAAAAGCGCGCTCCACAATACCCCCTCGCGCGGGAACGCGCCGCTTTGCAGCTGCCATAAGAAGCGCGCCGCCGCAAGGAACAAAAGCGTCGCCAAAAGCGCCGCGACGGGTATCCATAGCGGATGGTATTTCAGCCGCAGGCGCGAAAGCTCCCGCACGTCGGCGGCGGGTGTTTTTTCCAAACGCGCGCCGCAGCTCTGGCAAAAGCCGCCGCCGGCGCTCGTTTCCTTCCCGCAGGCGCGGCAGCTCACCAAAAGCTCATCGGTGGGCGCGCCGCAAATTTTACAGTACCACGCGGTTTCCCCAAGCTGCGCCCCGCATTTTTTACAGTAAGAACCGGCCATCGTTGCGCCTCCTTTCAGCCTGTGACGCGCGCGTCGGCGGAGGGAACGAAGCCTGCGCTCCCCCTGATGTAGATGTTCAGCGCGTCGTCGATTTCCCATGACCTGTCGGGGGTGGATGTATACGGGTCGCTTATGGTGATAACACCGTTTTCGAGCGTGAAGGGATAGCCCGCGTAGTCCGCGATATTGTAATGCTCCTCGCGAGAATATTGGCGTATCTCGTCGCGCGTGCTTCCGTATCCCATGTACATACGCCCGTTTTCAAACAAAATGCTCGGCATAAGCGTTGACATGTTGGGCACCGGCACGCCGTTGACGCTGCCGCCCCCGCCGCTCGAAACGCTTTCCTCATAGGGAAGCCATATGCCGTCGAGCGACTGCGCGGGCTTCGGCGTTACAGGCGCGGGGGTCTTTGCCGCGGGCGTTTCCGTTCCCCACGGGGCCACGGCTGCGGACAACCCCGGCGTTGTACCGCCGGGCGGTGCGGAAACGGAAGGGAGGCCGCCGCCCCCGGCCCCGCCCGCCGAAAAGCCGAACATGCTCAGGCCGAACGCGGCCAGCACCGCGAGCAGGGATAACAAAAGCGCGTAGCGCATACCGTCGAGCCGCGTATAGGTCTTTATGGCTTGCATTATGTAAGGTGTGCCGCCCTCCGCGCCGCCGCTTTCGCCGGCGGCTCCGCTTCCAGCAGCGCCCACGCCCGTGAACTTAAGATCGTTCGGGTCGATGCCGAGCTTTTTCAGCTCATCCCTGCGCTCCAAAAAGAACGCGAGCCACGCGAGCAGGCAGAAGCCTATAAAAGCCGCCACCCAGGGGAGCGGCTTTTCCAAAAGCGGAGGCAGGCCCGTTTCGAGCAGGCTTTCGGGCAGCGCGAACAGCGCGACCGCGAGAAAAAGAATCAGTATGAGCCAAACCGGGCTATAGCGCGCGGCGATGCGGGCTGCCGATTCGAGCCGTGCGGCCGCCTTGCCGCCGGGCGTCGCGCTGCGCCCGCAGGCCTCGCAAAAGCGCGCGTCGCCGGGCAAAACGGCCCCGCATGCATCGCAGAGGCGTTCGGGAGGGGTTTCCCGCTCCGGCTCCGCGCGGCCCGCGATGGGCGCGCCGCAGTCGCCACAAAAGCGCTTCGCGTCGCCTAAGGGAGCGCCGCAGTTATCGCAGAATTTCGACATGGCGTACTCCTTTCGTTTCGCTTGCATGGCGGCAGGCCGTTATTTGCCCTCTACCACCGCGCCGCAATATTCGCACTCCGCCGTTTGCCCGCGCCGCACCCTGTTGCGCGCGCCGCAGCCCGGGCATACCACGGAAAGCGGTTCCCCCGCGCGGCGCGGCGCGGCGCCGTCGAGGGCGGCTTGAGGCGCTTCCGCGTCGGCTTCCTCGTGGCTCACCACGACCACGCCCTTTTCCGTATCCACATAGAGCGCGTCGAACTTGCCTTCCTTGATGAGGAGCGCGATCTCCTTTGCGCATTGCTTGGGTTTGCGGTTCAGAATCTGCGCGATGCGCTGTATGCTTCGCTCGCGCCGGAGCGTTTCGCTGTATGCTTCGCGCCATGCGCTTCGCCTTATGGCCCCTATGGGGAACGCGAACACAACGCTGAAAGCAAGCAGCGCGATGCCGGCCCACCGCGGAACGTCCGCAACAACGTCCACGCGCATAGTTTGCATCATAAACAGCACATAGCCCGCAAGAAGGAACAAGAACGCGAGCGGCGCGAGGTTGTTTGCGATATTCAGCTTTTTCCTCCACGGGGGAATTTGCTTTTTATTCATGTCGTTTGCTCCTTCCTGTCCGCGCCATAGATCGCCGCGCCGCAGTATTCACATTCCGCCGTTTGCCCGAAAGGAATATCGGCCGCAGCGCCGCAGCCCGGGCATACCGCACGGACGACCGCGGGCCTTGCCCCCGCGGGCGGCGCCTTTGCGGACGGTTCCTCGCGGAGCGCGTCGTCCTCCTCCCGCGTCACCACGACCACGCCCTTTTCCGTATCCACAAAGCTCGCGTCGAGCTTGCCCTGACGGATAAAGTTCGCGATCCTTATCGCTGTGAAGCCCGGGTTCTCGCCTGTGATCTGCGCGATCACCGCCACGCGGCGTTCCTTTCTAAGAAGCTCGCGGTATGCCACTAGGTAGGAGGAAGTACGCAAAGAACCGGCAAGCGCAAAAAACACAATGAAAGCCGCTGTCGAAACATAGGAAGGCCAGAAATCTTCATAGCCGAGTCTGACTTTGGGGTTTTCGATCATAGGCAAAAAACGGAGCGCAAAAGCGATTGCGGCGGCAAAAGCAAGAAAAGCGAGCGCGGAAAACACGGCGGAAGCGCGGCGCATCCCCTTCCAGCGCGCGTTTGCTTTTATTTCCATAAGTCCCTCCCCGTTACTGTCGCGGCGGACGCCGCGTTTTTTTCAAGAGCAGCCACGATGCAAAAAAGCACAAAAGCGCGAGCGCGGGCATGAGCGTGTACCCCAAAACATGCACGCCGTCCACCTGCGTGCAAAGCACGGCAACCACCGAAAAATAAAGGCCGAGCAAAACGCAGGCTCCGCCGCCGATAAGCCTCAGCGCCTTGATAAGGCCCGCCTTAAATCCATGTCGTTCCATAAGCGCCCTCCCGGTTTCACGCGCCGCGAAGCCGCGCGCCGCAGTATTCGCATTCCGCGGCACCGCCCTCTTGCACGCTGTTTTCCGCGCCGCAGCCGGGGCATATCACCGAAACCGTCGGGAGCGGCGCGGGGGGAGGCGCGCCGTTCTTGCTGTAAAAACCGCCTTGCGCAAACGATACGGCGGCCTCGGTGAGCCGCTTTGCCGCGCGGTCGAGCCTAAGCCCCGGCAGCAGCCCCATCCCGAGCATAGCGGCGATATCCCGCTCCGCCCGCCAATACGGTACGCCCGCGATGGCGGCGAGGTTTTCGATATCGCGCTCGTTTAAGGCATGGGGCAGATATTTCCGATAGCGGCGCGCCCTCTTGCCGCGTATGCCGCCGACGAGGAGCAAAAGCGCGGAAACGGGAAAGGAAAGCATCATCGTGACCAGCGCGAGGTTGGTCCCCGCGGAAGAAACGGTGAGCCTGCCATCCTTTGTAAGGCTGAGGAGGATGATAAACAGCAGCGAGGCCAGCGCCAAAAGCGCAAAACCCGCCGTTCTTGCCTTTTTTCCGTCCTTGATCTTGCGTTCGTTTTGCATATTCCGTACCTCCTGTTCCGCCCGGCCCTAGGAAGCCCGCGCGCCGAACGCGGCGAATACGACCGTGAGCGCCGCCGCGGCAAAAAGGAGCAGGAATTCCAGCAGGAAAAAATGCCGCAGCCCGCCGCCGTACAGCGGCGCCACGAAAACCGTGAGCACGGCGTTTACAACAAGGTAGATCGCGAGCGTAACGAGCACGCCCGCGCCGAGGAACAGGCGCGCGCCGTCGTGCTTTTTCTGCAGGATCAGCCGCGCGGCGACGTACAGCGCCGCCTCCGAGAGCAGTAAAAAGAGAAATGCCGTATAATCGACGTCGGCCTTATCCCCAAGCGGCGCGCCGAGGGAAAAAATGAGGAGCGTCGCGGCAAGCGCGATGCAGAACAGGGCCGTTATGGTCAGCTCCGCGCGTTTCATGTGGTTTTTCCTCCTTCCGGCGCACAGCTTGCGCCACATTCCGGGCAGAATTTAGGCGCGCCCGAAAGCTCGCAGCCGCAAGCGGCGCAGGTTTTCACGAGCGTTTGGCCGCAGCTTGGGCAAAACCGCGCGCCGGCCTTTTCGATGAGATCACCGCAATTCGGGCAGGGCGTGGGCATTTTCGCGCCGCATACCGGGCACGCGGCCGCGCCCTTTTTCACATCCGCGCGGCATGCGGGGCATCCGTTGTAGGCGTTGCCACATTCGGGACAGAATTTCGCGCCTAGGCGGTACGCTTCGCCGCACGCGCTGCATGCAACGGCATCCTGCCGCGGCTTTGCGTCGGTATCGAAGCCGCAATCGCTGCAAAAGCGCTTTTCCTGCGGCATGGAGGCCTTGCAGCGCGGGCAGGCTTTGACCTGCGCGCTCGTGTTCATGACCTGCGCGAGGGAGCCGGCCTGCTGGCCCAAGGGGCCGCCGATGCCGAAGCCCATCCCCACGCCGATGCCCGCGCCCATCAGGTCGGAGCCGCCGTGCGCGTTGGTGGCCGCGCCCTCGAGCGTATCGAACGAGCGCTCCTGCACATAGCTGAAGCCCACGATATCCATCTGTGCGCGCTTGGCGAGCGCATCCTTGAGCGTTTTCACCGCCGAGTCGTCCTCGGGCACGCTGATGTCGTTGACGTAAAAGCTTACGAGCCGTATGCCGTATTCGGCGAGCGTAGGCGTGATCCGTTCGCGCATAAAATCCGAGAGCTTATCGAGATAGGCGTTGATCTCGAGCACGCTCACCTGCTTGTCGATGAGGTAAGAGGAAACGGTATCCTTCACCTTGGTCAGATATAGGCCGCGGAAATACTGTACCAGCGCGGTCTTTTCAAACACGGGGAGCGTGCCCACGAGCTTCACGAGGAACTGCTTGGAGTCCTCGATCTTGATGCCGAACTGCCCGTGTACGCGCACGGGCAGAAACACGCCGTATTTGGCGTCGCGAAGCTGTATGGGCGTGTTCGTGCCCCACTTGATGTCGAGCACATGCGCTTTGTTCACATACCATATCTCGGCGGTAAAGGGGGAGCGCCCCCCGAAAGGAAGGTTGATGATGTTGTTGAGAAGCGGTATGTTCGCGGTATCGAGGGTGTGGCGGCCGCTCGCGAACACGTCGAGCGCTTTGCCGCCCTTGAAAAGCACGGCCTCCTGCGACTCGTTCACGATAAGCTGCGTCCATGTGCCGAGCTCGTCGTTGGGGAATTTCCACGCGAAAACCTCGGGCGATCCGTTGTACTTGATGCGTTCGATGACGGCCATAGGCGGCGTCCTCCTTGTTTGAGATCGGAACGTAATGAGATGCGCGCGGCGCTCAAAGGATGGGAGCGCTCACTTACAGGATACGATAAGGCCCTTCTTTTGGGTATCGGCCGAAAAGTATGAAATCAAAAAAAGGCCCGTCCGTTTTATACGCGGACAGGACCGAGGCGTTTCTGCGGGGATGCGGGTTACGTTTCCTCGCTGAACTTTTGAATGAGCTCCGTGCGGCTGTGAACGCCTAGCTTGCCGTAAATGCTAAGCACATGTGTTTTCACGGTGCTTTCGCTGATAAAGAGCTTCTCCCCGATGAGCCGGTAGGGCCAACCCTTGAGCAGCAGCAGCGCGACCTCGTTCTCGCGTTCGCTCAGCCCCGCGATACGCGCGGCCTCGGATACGGTCTCCGCCTGCGCGTCGGGCGACAGCTCCGAGAACGCGGCAAGGAAGGAGTTGCCCTTTAAGACGAGCAAAAGCTGACCGTGCAGCGGCGGCAGCAGCACCACCGCCACGCACACCACCGCCATGCCGATGAGCGCGCAAGCGCCGCTCGACGCCGAAAAGATGCTTGCGCTGCCGATGAGCTTGCCTAAAAGCACGCCCGCAACGTTTGCGCCAAGGCCGATGCCGAGCGTTTTGGCGGGGTTTTTATCGAAATCCAAAAGCTCGCCCAAAATGCTCCACCAAAACAGGTCGTTGACGCCGCAGGCGCCCAGCAGAAGCGTATTGATTGCGATATAGCTCCATGCGGAACGGTCGAGCGCCACGAACGCGATGAAGGCAAAGCCGAGCATGGCGATGGCAGCATACAGGATATAGCCTTTATCGATGCGCGCGGGCAGGCGGCTCACAAGGAAGATGGCTGCGATATAGGGCACGGCCCAGTAAATATCGGCCACAAGGCCCACGTCCGAAAACGCGGGCAAGATCACCTGAAACATCAGCCCCGAGTTGATGGTGATGATGAGCACGAAAGCGCACAGCGTTGCAAACGGCTGTATATAGGAAACCCGTTCGGCGGGCGTTTCGCGCAAAACGGCGGGCACGGGGAGGCGCAGGGCAAAATACAGCGCGCCCGCGAGCAGGACAAGGCAAAGCCCGAGCGCGAGGTAAGCGGAAACGTATACGGCGCAGAGGTTCACGAAGATCATCAGCGCCGCCGAAAGCGCGAGCGTGAGCGCCACGGTTCCCATACGCTTTCCCGCGGGCGTATATTCCCTGTAAAAATAGCCCCATGCGGAAATAAAAAACCCCGCGAAAAGGGAAACGCAAAGCAAAGACGCCATCCAAAGCGCGGAAACGGGAATGAAAAAGAGCGCGGTGCCCAAAAAGCAGACCGCGCCCGAAAGGAGCATCGCCTTTTTTGCACCTTTCAGGTTTTTTACAAACAGCGCGCAGCATACGAGGCCGCACAAATGCGCGGCAATGGCGGCGATGATCCAAACCGACGGAGAGATAGCCCGCAGCGCAAACAAGGAATAGAGCACCTGCCCCTCGTAGGGGAAGGCGATCAGCCACGCCGAAAACAGCGTAAAGGACGCTATCGATGCGAGCCGGTTGTTCCCCTGCGCCATGGCGACCTCCATAAGGGAATATGAGCCAAAATCCTTATGATAATTTTACTATGATTTCCGTTGAAAAACAAATTTGTTTTGTCAATTTTCGATATTTAATTCTCCTATATGCTTTGAAAACAATCCGGGAAGGGGAAAATCGGCTCGAGAATAAAGCGAGGCACCCATCGATTATATATGTAAAATAATTTTCCCACATAAAACAGCAGTCCGCCTAAAAGGGGACTGCTGCTTCCCGCCCTATACCGTAAAAGGTGCGGCTATGCCGTCATCCGATCCGATACGGTTTGGAGAAGGCGGACGTATTGCAGGCTTTGTCCGTGGCAATGAGGATGATCTTACTGCCCGAAAGCGTTTGCTCGCGCACAAACGCGAATCTGCCTTCCGCATCCGCATATGTAAAACCGAGCGATATTATGTTCGCCTTGTCGATCAGGTATATTTCCACGCAGTCATACGGCCCCGCCATGCCGGAAACGGAGCGGTCTTTCGCCGTTTCGACGACCGGCGCGGACAGCTCGAGATTCCCGCCCTCAAGCAGCAGAATCAGCTCATCGGTATTGTTCATATAAGGAAAGGTATTGCTGAGAATCGCGTTGCCCGTGCCGTAGTCCACGCGGATGGTACTATAGCGCGTTTTTGAGAAGGTGTTTTGTTGTACGAAGTTGTGGCTTGCACCATCCTCAAAGTAGATTCCGGCACCGTTCGGGTTATCGATGAAGTTGCCCGCGATATAGCAGTCCTGAATGCCGCGGTTCGTGATGCGCATCGAGATTGGTCCGCCCACGACAAGGTTCCCCTCGGCTTGCGTGTAGCCGCCGGTCGTGCCATGCCGCTGCCCGGTATATATCTCGATGCCGCAGCCGTTGGGCAGCGGATTGCCGTTTGCGTCAACGCCGATGCGGTTGCCCAGAATGAAATTGTCCCGGCAACCGTAGCCGCTCAGGCCGGTGCCGGCATATGCTTAGGCATGATTTTGATATTTTTCATAACAACGACCTACATGGAACAGTCACGCGTGCTGTTGAGCATTTTAGCAAAGAGCGTCGGCCTACGCTTCGGACTACAAAACCCCTGCTCAGCTTAAATGTGCGCAAAGGTTTTGATTCGTGTTTTTTTGTCCACTATCTCTTGGCCAATTCACCTTGCCAAGGGAGCATTATTGTTGTTAGGTGCATGAAACAACCTATTTTTATATTAGCAGAACTATTTGATGGATGACAATTCCCTGCGCTACACCTTAATCGAATTCATGGCCCCAACCCACGCCGTTTGGTCGCGGGCTTTCAATCTTTCCGTGATGCCCTACGCTTTTGCGATTTGCTACACATAGTCCCATATCTGCACTTTGCATCTCTCGCTAAGTGCCATAAGCCAATCTTCCAACCCACCCGAAAAAAGGAGCTCCGTATACAGGCCTTGGTTGTACTTTTTCATGTCGGCCAGCAGCTTGCGGCCATATCTATCGATTCTTGCCTTGCTGATGGCTGTTTTACTTATCTCTTGGCCCTCCAATTTGCTATTTATAGAGAGTGCTGAAATATAAGACAAATCCGAACCCATCCCCAATAGGGATTAACGGGTTCGGATTATCTTCTTGTGGTGGGCCGTCAGGGGCTCGAACCCGGGACACCCTGATTAAGAGTCAGGTGCTCTACCAACTGAGCTAACGGCCCAAACTGGAGCGGGAGACGGGGCTCGATTTCGGCCATCGACATCGCCTTACTTGCGCTCCGCGCTGCGTGCGGCGGTTTGGCACGAAATCCCGGCCGCTAAAAATGCAACACCGTTGCATTTTTGCCTTACGGCCGCGGCTTCGATCCCCTTGATCCTAGTCCAAAGCTCTGAGGACGCTCCGCGTCCGCAGAGCTTTGGAGCGGGAGACGGGGCTCGAACCCGCCACCTCCGCCTTGGCAAGGCGGCGCTCTACCGAATGAGCTACTCCCGCGCTTTCGCGCTGTATCGCGAACGTTTTACATTATAGCGCAGCGCGTTTTGGTTGTCAAGCGAGAAGCGTGTACAAACACTGAAAGTATTTTACGCATCCCCGGCTGTCGTTTCCGTTTCAAGCGGAACGCGCCTGAAGCCGTTTGGAATGGAGCGGGTAATGGGACTCGAACCCACTATCTCAGCTTGGAAGGCTAATGTGTTACCATTACACTATACCCGCATGATCCGCCGCGTTTTCGTGAACCCCATCCCGCCCGAAAGGGCATTGGTGCGGGCGAAGAGAGTCGAACTCATACGCCTGTGGGCACCGGAACCTAAATCCGGCGCGTCTGCCAATTCCGCCACGCCCGCACGTGCGAAGGGCAGGGTTCCCGCACCCCCGCCGCAACGTTGGTGACCCGTCGGAGATTCGAACTCCGGACACCTTGATTAAAAGTCAAGTGCTCTACCGACTGAGCTAACGGGTCATAAATGGCTGGGGTGGCAGGATTTGAACCTACGAATGCGGGAGTCAAAGTCCCGTGCCTTACCGCTTGGCGACACCCCAATATCCTGCACCGGCAATAAAAAATGGGGTGGGTAGTGGGATTTGAACCCACGACTTCCAGAGCCACAATCTGGCGCTCTATCCAACTGAACTATACCCACCACGGTGGCGCGCCTGCAGGGATTCGAACCCGGGACCTACGGCTTAGAAGGCCGTTGCTCTATCCTGCTGAGCTACAGGCGCATGAACGCAACGCCGTTTGCGCCCCTATACCGTTCGCCGGTTCGTTTCCGCCGACAATATGGTATTTTAGCAGAAAGCACCACCCATGTCAAGGATGGCAACCAAGTTTTCGGCGTCTTGCGGCGCGCGGTTTTTTAGAAAAAATCGGCCGCGCGAATTATGCTTAATCGCGCCGCAGGCAGTCCAAACTACGCATGGGAGGAATTTCTCATGCTCACTCTATTCGTCCGCGCCGTTATCCTGTACCTTTTGGTGTTTACGGTCATCCGCCTCACGGGCAAGCGCCAGCTCAGCGACCTGCAGCCCTACGACCTCATCATGACGCTTTTGATCGCCGATCTCGCCTCCGTGCCCGCCTCCAACACCGGCGTGCCGCTTTTGTACGGCATCGTGCCGATTATAGCGCTGTTCCTCGTGCAGCAGGTTATTTCCTATTTATCGCTCAAAAGCGAAAAAATGCGCGCGATCATGTGCGGCACGGCGCTCATCGTCATAAGCCGCGGCGTGGTGCAGGAGAAGGTGCTGCACGACGCGCGCTATACCCTGAGCGACCTTATGGAGCAGCTGCGCGCAAAGGACGTGTTCGAGCTTTCGAGCGTCGAATACGCGATCCTTGAGACCAACGGGGGCTTGAGCGTGCTGCTCAAAGGCCCCTCGCGAAACCCGACCTTGCAGGATATGCAGCTTCCCGCCCCCGCGGCGGCGCTCACCTTCATTTTGATACAGGACGGCAACATACATGCGGAGGCGCTCACGCAGGCCGGCCGCGACGAGCCCTGGCTGATGCGCCAGCTCGCGCGCATCGACGTACAAAGCCCCAAGCAGGTGTTCTTAGCGCTTCTCAATGAGGACGGCACGCTGCACGCGCAGCTCAAGGCGCGCGAAGGCAGTCTCGTCCGTTTCGTTTCCACAAAGGAGGGCGTATGACGAGCGCGCGGGAATTCAAGCTGGCCAACCGGATTGCGATTTTGATCGTATGCGTGTTCCTTTTAAGCCTTTTCATCTTCGACCGCGTCTATGTGGGTAAGCTCAGCAAGGACCTCGTTTCCCTCACGGAGCAGGCGGAAGCTCACGTGCACCGGGGGGACTGGGCGGAGGCAGGCAAGTACGTTAAGGCCGTCGAGCAAAGGTTCCGCGAGACGCAAAACGTATTAAAGCTGTTTTACGACCACGAGGACATCGACACGCTCGAGACCGAGGTGAGCACCGCCCTGCAGCTCATTACCGTGCGGGAACCCGCGGAGATATTCCTCTGCCTTGAAAACATCAAGAGCATCGCATCCTATCTCGCGGGAATCGAAACGTTCAGCATACCGAATTTGTTTTAGGGATAGAAGGAACAGGCCGAAAGCAATGCTTACGGTCTGCTCCTTCTAATCACTCGTTTATTTTTTCAGCTCCTTAAGCCTCGCTTCGAGCTTTTGCTTTTTCTCCCTCGCGCCCTCGAGCTTTTGGCGCTCCTCGTCGATGACGCGCTGCGGTGCCTTGGCCGTAAAGCCCTCGTTGTTGAGCTTCGCCGAAGCGCGGGCTATTTCGCCGTCCACGCGCTCGATCTCCTTGTTCACGCGCTCGATCTCCTTTTCAAGGTCCACGAGCTCTTCGAGCGGTATAAACGCCTCCGCAAGCGCGCACACGGCCGAAACGGCGTTTTTATCGACGCCCGCCTTATCCGCCTGCACCTTTACGCTGTCCGCGCCCGCGAGCTTTTTAAGATAAACGGAGGCCGCCTCGCACGCGGCGCGGTCGCACGCCTTGGCCACGAGCGTGAGCGCGATGCGCTTGGCGGGGGGCACGTTCATCTCCGCGCGGATGTTGCGGATGGAACGGATGAGCTCCGTAACGCCTTCCATCGTATTTGCCGCCTCGGGGAAGTTATGGCGCCCGTCGCAGCGCGGCCAATCGGAAAGCATGATCGTTTCGCCGCTGCCGGGGAGGTTCAAGTAAATCTCCTCGGTGATAAACGGCATGAACGGGTGCAGCAGCTTCAGCGAATCGCCGAGCACGCGCACAAGGATGGCGCGCACGTTTTTCTTCTCCGCCTCGTTTTCGCCGTTGAGCCGCGGCTTTGCCATTTCAATGTACCAGTCGCAAAACTCCGTCCAGATAAAATCGTACACCTTCTGCACGGCGAGGTTAAGGTCGTAGGCGTCGAGGTGATCGGAAACCTCCTTCACGACCGCGTTGAGGCGGTGGAGTATCCATTTATCCGCCATGTCGGTCGCTTTAAGGTCGATCTCGCCTACCGGCTCGTCGCCGAGGTTCATCAGCACGAAGCGCGCGGCGTTATACACCTTGTTGCAGAAGTTGCGCGCCGATTCCACCTTTTTAATTTGGAAGCGCATGTCGTTGCCCGCGCTTGTGCCCGTAAGAAGGCTAAAGCGGAGCGAATCCGCGCCGTAATCGGCGATGATGCCCAAGGGATCCACGCCGTTGCCGAGGGATTTCGACATTTTGCGGCCCTGATCGTCGCGCATGATGCCGTGGATGTACACCGTGTCGAACGGCCTTTCCCCCATGACCTCCATGCCGAACACAAGCATGCGCGCCACCCAGAAGAAGATAATCTCATACCCCGTCACGAGCGTGCTCGTGGGGTAGAAATACTTAAGCTCCTCGGTATTGTCCGGCCAGCCGAGCGTGGAAAACGGCCAAAGCGCGGAGCTGAACCATGTATCGAGCACGTCCTCATCCTGCCTTAAATGCGCTGCGCCGCACTTAGGGCAGGCTTCGGGCGCGGTCTCCTGCACGGTGATCTCGCCGCAGGTGTCGCAGTAATAAGCCGGGATGCGGTGCCCCCACCAAAGCTGGCGGGAAATGCACCAGTCCTTGATGTTATCCATGAAGCTGAAATAGGTTTTGTCGAAGCGCTCCGGCACGAACTTCACGACGCCGCCCCTGATAAGGTCGTTCGCGGGTTTGGCGAGGGGCTTCATATCCACAAACCACTGCTCGGAGGTCAAAGGCTCCACGGTGTGGTGGCAGCGGTAGCAGGTGCCCACGTTGTGCGCGTAGGGTTCAACCTTCACCAAGGCCCCGGCATTTTTCAAATCCTCAAGAAACACCTTGCGGCACTCGAAGCGGTCCAAGCCCGCGTACGCGCCGCCAAGCTCGTTGATATGCCCATCGTCGGTAAACACGCGGATGGAGGGAAGCCCCGTGCGCGCGCCCACCTCGAAATCGTTGGGATCGTGCGCGGGGGTGATCTTCACGGCGCCGGTGCCGAAGTCCATTTCCACGTATTCGTCCGCTACGATGGGTATCTCGCGGCCGAGCACGGGCACAAGCACGGTTTTACCGACGATAGCCTTATAGCGCTCGTCGTTGGGGTTCACGGCAATGCCCGTATCGCCCAATATAGTCTCCGGCCGCGTGGTGGCGCAGGTGATGGAAAAGCTTTTATCGGGCGCGTCGTAGCGCACATGCCAAAGGTGGCTATGCTGCTCCTCGTACTCGACCTCCGCGTCGGAAAGCGCGGTCTTACAATCCGGGCACCAGTTGATGATGCGGTCACCGCGGTAGATGAGCCCTTTGTTGTAGAGCTGCACGAAGATTTTGTTGACGGCGCGGTTGCAGCCCTCGTCCATAGTAAAGCGCTCGCGCGCCCAGTCGCAGGAGGAACCGAGCTTTTTGAGCTGCTGCACGATGGTGCCGCCGTACTCACGCTTCCACTCCCACGCGCGCTCGAGGAATTTCTCGCGGCCCATGGCGCGCTTATCGAGACCCTCTTTGGCCATCTGCTCCACAATCTTCACCTCGGTGGCGATGGAGGCGTGGTCGGTGCCGGGCAACCAAAGCGTTTCGAAGCCGCTCATGCGTTTGTAGCGGATGAGCACATCCTGCAGCGTTTCATCCACCGCGTGCCCCATGTGGAGCCTGCCCGTGATATTGGGCGGCGGTATCACGATGCAGTAGGGCTCCTTTTCGGGGTTGGGCTTCGCGTGGAAGTATCCCGCCTTCTCCCAAGTTTCATACAGCCTCGGCTCCACGTCGCTGTGGTCGTAGGCTTTAGGCATTTCCTTTGCCATGGTCGTTTCCTCCTTACTATACGTCGGCAATAAAAAAAGAGCTCCTTCATCCTTCAAAGGACGAGAAAGCTCGCGGTACCACCTTTGTTAAGCGGGGTAAACCCCGCCTCACTCAAACGCCTTAACGCGGCGTGTGCGTTCGGACTTACTTCGTTTCGGCCCGAAAGGCTCAAAAGCGACCTTCTGCGTTTCCGGTTGGGCGGCCCTTTCAGCCGGTGAAGCCGCCTCTCTGCTGCATGGCTCTACGCATACTCCTCTTTTTCGACGCCCTATGCAATTACGTTTTAGTTTACAAAAGCGCGCGGGGATTGTCAAGCAAAAACCGTCCCCGCGCACTTTATCCTTTGAATTAATTCAAAATCTTTATGGAGCCGAAGATGGGCGCTTCCTTCGCCTCGCCTTTGGCGGCGGCCACGATGTTCATCACGATGAACACAAGGAGCGCGATGCCGAAGCCCACGTAGGCGATCTGCCCGAGGATGGGGATGACGTTGACAAACGGGAGCACGATGCTCGCGATCAAAAACAGGAGCCCCTGATTCGCGTAAAACTTGGCGAAAGCCGAATCCTGCGCGGCAACGAGAGGCAGCCAGAATAAAATGGGGATGTTCGCCACGGCGGCGATTCCCTTGTTCCTTTCGATATCCTCCGCGTCAAAAACGAGCTTTTCCGCCATGCTGCTACCTCCGTCGATTTCGGTTTCCCGTATTTGTATTTATTATACCATGAAACGAAGTGAATATGGTATAATCCGCGCATGTGCGTTTGGCCGCAGGCCAAAGATCGCACGCGCATAAGATTAACTGTATAATAGCCGCCTTGCGACTATTATAACTTACTTTGTATGCGAATGCTATCCGGGCATTGCGTCGAAATTGGAAAGATTCCGTAAAGCCTTGGGCAGCTTATTTTTGAGCACGCCTTCCGATGCCTTGCCAAAGCCCAGCGTATAGCCGTCCACCGCCACCGCGCAGTAACCGCGGACCCCCTCGAGCGCCACAGCCTCCCCGCGCAAAAACGCCTTGAGCCGCGCGTCGGAGGGCGAAAGCCCGAGCACGCGGCGGTATGCGCCGCCGTGGCAGCCCAAAAACAGCGCGTGCGACGGTTCGAACCGGCCTTTTACGAGCTCGCCCGCGAATACGCCCGCCGTCAGCACGCGAACGTCCTTAAATCCCTCGGGTAATACCGCGGCGAGCAAAAGCACCCTGTTATCCGGCAGGACGTAGGGCTTCAGTGCGGGCGGTGATACAAAGGTTTCATCTATAAAACGCGCATACGCGGGGTCGGAACAGGGCTTGAGCGTTAAGGCTTTTCCCTCCCCCGCCCCCGCGGCTCCTTTTTTTGCGAGCCGCGCCACGAAATGCCCTTCGCCCCGCATTTTATGCGGGTAGAAACGCTCCGTAAAGACCGCCTCGAACTCGGCGTGTTCGTTCAGGAACGCTTCGATCACTCCCTCGTTTTCCTCCCCGGAGAAGGTGCAGGTGGAATAGACGAGCGCGCCGCCCGGCCTTACGGCTTGCGCGGCGCTTAGAAGTATAGCCTTTTGCCGCGCGGCGCAGGCGCGTACGTGCGCAGCCGACCATTCCGCGATCGCCGCCTCGTCCTTGCGGAACATCCCCTCGCCCGAGCAGGGCGCGTCTACAAGCACCGCGTCAAAGCTTTCCTTGAGCGCAAAGCAAAGCGCCTCGGGATGCGCGTTTGTTACGGCCGCGTTCGCTACGCCCATGCGCTCGAGGTTATATTGCAGCGTTTTTGCGCGGGAAGCCTCGATTTCATTAGAGACAAGAAACCCCTGCCCGCCGAGCCGCGCGGCGATGGCGGTGGATTTTCCGCCGGGCGCGGCGCAAAGGTCGAGCACCTTCATGCCGGGCGCGATCTCGAGCGCACGCACGGCGTGCATGGCGGAAGGTTCCTGTATGTAGTAAAGCCCCGCCGCGTGGTACGGGTGCGCCCCCGCGCCGCGCGTGCCGTTTTCGAGGATGAAGCCCTCGTCCAGCACGCCGCTCGGGGAAAGCGAAAAGGGGCTGATGCTGAGGAATTCCTTAGCGGGCAGCTTGAGCGTGTTCACGCGCAAGCCCCGCACGGGCGGCCGCTCGTAGGAGGCTACAAACGCCTCATACTCGCTGCCCAAAAGCGAACGCATGCGCCCTAAAAATTCGCGCGGCAGCTCCATGACGTCCTCCCGTGCATAAGATAGAATGTATTATACCACATGCGGGCGTTTTCGGTTGACCTTTCCCCCGCGCCGTGGTAAGATGCGCTTACGAAGGAGCATCCGTTATGATCTTTTGTTGTTGTCGCAGTGGTTTAAGGTAATCGGGCCTACCCGTTCGCGTGGACGCAGGCCTGAATTGCCTGTTTTCCATGCGGCGCAAGGCGTAATCCCGCGTTTTGGCCGCAGCACCGGCATTTTGCCGGAGGCGGCTTTTTTATTTTCGGGCAGGAGGCGTATTCCTATGGATGACTTTTTTCTCTACAATACGCGCACAAGAAAAATTGAGGCGCTGGCGCAGCGCGAGCCGGGCAAAATCCGTATGTACACCTGCGGGCCTACGGTGTACCATTTCGCGCACATCGGCAACCTCCGCTCCTACGTCATGGAGGACGTGCTGGAAAAGGCGCTAAGCTACGCGGGTTACGAGGTGACGCGCGCCATGAACATCACGGATGTGGGGCATCTCGTGAGCGACGCGGATACCGGCGAGGATAAAATGCTCCTCGGCGCGAAGCGCGAGCACAAGAGCGTGATGGAGATCGCCTCCTTTTACACGGATGCTTTCTTTGCGGACTGCGAAAAGCTCAACGTGAAGCGGCCCAAAATCGTGGAAAGGGCGACGAGCTGCATCGGGGACTATGTCGCCCTCATCGAGCGGCTTTTTGAACGGGGCTATGCCTACGCGGCGGGCGGCAACGTGTATTTCGATACGTCAAAGCTCAATGAATACCACGTGCTCACCCGCCACAAAAGCGGAGAGCTTTTTTCCGCCGTGCGCGACAACGTGGAGGAAGACGCGAACAAGCGAAACAAGGCCGATTTTGCTCTGTGGTTCACCAAATCGAAATTCGACGGGCAGGAGCTTCGCTGGGAAAGCCCGTGGGGCTTGGGCTACCCCGGCTGGCATATAGAATGCTCGGCCATTTCCATGAAGCACCTCGGGGAATATCTCGACCTCCATTGCGGGGGCGTGGATAATATTTTTCCGCACCACACCAACGAGATCGCCCAAAGCGAGGCGGCGCTCGGCCACGCGTGGTGCGCTCACTGGTTCCACGTGCACCACCTCACGCAGAAATCGGGCAAAATGAGCAAATCGTCGGGCGAGTTCCTCACGCTTTCCCTGCTCGAGGAAAGGGGATATCCCCCGCCCGCCTACCGCTATTTCTGCCTGCAATCCCATTATCGCAAGCCGCTGGAGTTCAGCTTCGAGGCGCTCGATAACGCGAACGCCGCCTATCGTAAGCTCTTAAAGCGCGTTTCGGAGCTAAGGGACGAGGGCGATTACGGCGAGGCGGCCGCGGCGGCCTTCCGAAAGGGCTTTTCCGCCGCGCTGTGCAATGATCTCAACACCGCAAAGGCGCTTTCGGTGGTGTATGACGTAATAAAAAGCGACGCGAGCGGCAAAACAAAGCTTGCTGTATTGAGGGAGTTCGACGGCGTTTTTTCCCTCGGCCTCGGCGAAGTGGGCGCGGAGGCCACAGCGCCAGACGAGGCGTTCGCCCGCCTCGTGGAAGCGAAAATAGCGGAAAGAAACGCAGCCCGCGCGCGGAAGGATTTCAAATGGGCGGACGCCATCCGCGACGAGCTCGCGGCCTTCGGCGTATCGATTAAGGACGGGCACGAGGGCACGGCGTGGAGCTTTGGCGAGGGCGGTATGAAGGTATGAGGCCGCTATCCATCTTGGAATATAAAGGCACGTCCGCCTCCGCCGGTGCGTACGCAAAAGCGGAAAGGCTTGAGGAATGGGTGCACATTTACCTGCAATCCGACGGTCATAACCTGGAATTGTCGGATGGTTTGAAGCTGCATGAGCGTTACTTCTTAGGGCCTTTCAGAATGCCGCTAGCCTTTTTTTCGCGCTGCTGCGGGCCGGAGGAAACCATGCGCTGGAGGATCGACCCCGCATGGTTTGAAAAATATGTCGCCCAACTGATGGGGGCTATCAAGAACGGAGCCGATTTGCCGCCGCTTATCGTCAATTTTGCTGACGGCGGCTTCGGGGTGAGCGACGGAAACCACCGCTTGGAAGCATACTCGCGGCTTAATATCAAGGAGCATTTCGCGATCGTGTGGGTCACGAGGCGAGAGGAGCTCGATGAGTTTTTAGGGAAGTACGCCGGATATTTCACGCAGGCCGGGCAGGGATCTCCATAGCCATGTGCAAAGATTCTTTAGCTTCGCCTTAGAATGACGATGAAAACCGTAAAACGCCCCCGAAGGACATATTCCTCCGGGGGCGCTTCAGTTTACATTTACCTCAATATCTCGTCCGAGGCTTCCTCCCTGAACTGCGTGGTATACAGGTCGTAGTAATGCCCCCTGCGCTTTATGAGCTCCTTGTGGGTGCCCATCTCCGCGATCTTGCCGCCGTCGATCACGAGGATGCGATCGGCGTTGCGTATGGTGGATAGCCTGTGCGCCACGATGAAGCTCGTGCGGTCCTTGAGCACGTGCGTGATGGCGTTTTGGATGAGCTGCTCGGTCTCCGTGTCGATGGAGCTGGTCGCCTCGTCGAGCACGAAAATCTTCGGATCGGCCAAGATCACGCGGGCAAACGAGATAAGCTGCTTTTCGCCCGTCGAAAGGCGCGCGCCGCCCTCGCCCACCTCGGTATCGTAGCCGTTTTCGAGGCGGAGTATGAATTCCTCCGCGCTCACCATGCGCGCCGCCGCGCAAACATCCTCGTCGGTGGCGTCCTTCCTGCCGTAGAGGATGTTTTCGCGGATGGTGCCCGAGAAAAGATGCGGCGTTTGAAGCACGTACCCAAGCCTATCCTGCAACCAGAGCTGGCTGCGCTCCTTGTAGTCGCGCCCGTCCACCAAAATGCGCCCCTCGGTAGGCTCGTAAAAGCGGCACACGAGGTTCACGATGGTGCTCTTGCCGGAGCCGGTCTCGCCCACGAGCGCGATGGTCTCGCCCACGCGCACCTTGAGGCTGAAATCCGAAAGCACCGTTTCGCCCTCCTTGTAGGAAAACGACACATGCTCAAACTCAATGTCGCCCTTGATCTCCTCCCAGTTTTCGCGCTTGGGGTGGAAGTTGTCGCCGTATTTTTCGATCACTTCGTCGCTGTCCACGATCTCGCAGGGCGTGTCGATCAAGGTGATGACGCGCTCCGCGCTCGCCTGCGCGCTCTGCATTTCCGCGAGGATGCCCGCAAGCTGCTGGATGGGCTCGAAGAAGTTCATCGTGTAGGAGATGAACGCCGAGAGCGTGCCGAAGCTGAGCCCCAAGAACATCACCTCGTAGCCGCCGCGCTCGAGCGCGAGTCCCGTGCCGATGGAGCCTAAAAACATCACGATCGGCATGAAGATGGCGCTGAGTGTTACCGCCTTGATGGAGGCATGGCGCATCTCGCCCGTAAGGGCTACGAATTCCTCCGTATTGGCTTTTTCGCGCACGAGCGTTTTGCTCGTCATGGCCCCCATGATGCCCTCGTTGAACGAGCCCGTGATGCGCGAGTTGGTTTTTCTTACCACGCGCTGGTACTTGAGGATGAGCCGCTGAAACACGATGGAGATCGCGACGAGCGGCGGTATCACAACGAGCACCAAGAGCGCGAGCTTGAAGTTTAGGGTGAAGAGCGTTATCATCACGCCGACCACGTAGGCGATCGCCCAAAACACGTCCACCACGCTCCACGCGATCATTTCGCTCAGGCGGGAGATGTCGCTCACCATGCGTGCCATGAGATAGCCCACGGCGGTCTTATCGTAGAAGGAGAACGACAGCTCCTGGAGCTTTTTGAACGCCTGCTGGCGAATGTCGAACGCCACGTTCATCTCGAGCTTGCCCGCGTAACGGATGAAACCCGCGATGGAGAGCGTTTGTACGGCGATGATGCACACGTACACGGCGATGAAGGGCCCTATCCCCTCCATGGTCCTTTTCTCCACGAAGTTGTCGATGGCATAGCGGCTCATGAGCGGGTACGCGATGTCCACAAGCGCCACAACGAGGAGCACCGCGAGGAGCTTTACGAACACGCCCTTATAGTGCAGGGCGTATTTGAACAGCCGCTTCCATATGCCAAGGTCTATCTTTTTGCTGTATTGGTCGAAATCCTGCTCCTGTAAGGTGCTCATCGCGCCTCACCGCCTTCCTGCCTGAGTTCGTCCTCGAGCATGTTCTGTATTTCGGCGATACGCCTGTACAGGCCCTCTTCCTTAAGAAGCTGTTCATGCGTACCCTGCTGCACCAGCCTGCCATGCTCGAGCACAAGGATGTTGTCCGCCTCGCACAGCGTCGTGATGCGGTGCGATATGATGAAGGTCGTGGTGCTTTCGCGGCGATGCCTTAAGGCCGTGCGGATTGCCGCGTCGGTCTCCGTGTCGACGGCGCTCATCGAGTCGTCGAAGATGATGATGGGCGCCTTCTGCATGAGCATCCGCGCGATGGCGACGCGCTGCTTCTGACCGCCTGAAAGCGTTACGCCGCGCTCGCCCACCAGCGTTTCGTAGCCGTTGTCGAACTTCTGTATCACGTCGTGCACGGCCGCCACGCGGGCGGATTCGTACACCGCGTCCTCGCTCGAGTTCGGGTCCGCGATGCGGATGTTCTCGAGAATGGTGCGCGAGTAAAGGAACGGCTCCTGCAAAACAATGCCGATGTTTCTCCGCAGGTGCCCGCGCTCGATATCGTTGATGTTCACGCCGTTCACCAGTATTTCGCCCCGCGTGCAGGTGTAAAGGCGCTGTAATAGCTGTACAAGGCTCGTTTTGCCGCTGCCGGTGGAGCCTAATATCGCTACCGTCTGCCCCGGCCCCGCCGTGAAGGAGATATCCTTCAATACCTCGTCGTAGGTGTCGTAGCCGAAGCAAACATTTTTAAACTCGATGCTGCCCCTGATCTCGGGCTCGAGCGCCGCACCCGGCTCCTTCTCCACCTCGTGGGCGAAGATCTCGCCGATCCTGTCGAGCGAAACGGTGGCCTTGCCTAGGTCCGCGAGCACGCGGCCGAGCTGGCGCACCGGCCACGTGAGCATGGCGGTGTAGGTCGAGAAAATAAGGAGCGTGCCGAGCGTCATCCCCTCGGTGACGCAAAAGTAGATGCTCGCGAACAGCGACAGGCCGATCTGGAGGTAGCCGAACGCGTCGGTGGAGCCCCAGTACACGCCCAAAAGCATGATGAGCTTATAGGTCTTTTCGCGAAAATCCGTGTTGATCTCGGTGAACTTTTCGACCTCGCTAAATTGCTGGCCAAACGCGCGCACCACGCGCACGCCCGTCAGGTTTTCCTGAATAGTGGCGCTCATCTTCCCCTCCGCCTCGTCCGAGGCGGTAAAGTACTTGCGCACGTAACGGAAGTAGATGAACGACGCCGCGCACAAAAACGGCATAAGCACCACGGAAATGGTCGCCATGCGCACGTCGAGCGAAAACATAATCGCACCCGCGAACGCCACCATCACGAGCGTGCGGAGTATTTCCAGCAGCTGCTGCGAGATGAAGCGGCGAATGGTCTCCACGTCGGAGGTGCAGCGCTGCACGAGGTCGCCCGTGGACACATGCTTGTAATAGTCGTACGGGACGGATTGCAGGTGCCAGTACAGCTTATCGCGCAGCGTCTTTGCGATGCCCTCGCTCGCGATGGCCGTAAAATAGCGGCGCCCGAAGGTGCTCAAGCCGTTCACCGCCGTGAACGCGATGAGCGCCAGCGCGCAGACGTACAGGTTGTTCCTGAAAAACTCCCTGCCGCCGATGCCTTCCGCCCAATTCATGATGAACGCGGGCAGGCTGCTCCCCTCGGTGCCTATCACATAGTCCACCGTGAAGCTTACCAGAAGCGGGCCGCAGTAAGAGGCGGCGATCGCCAGCACGAGAAAGATCCCGGCCAGCACAAGCCCCCATATGTTGCCCTTCATCATCAACCCTACGACCCTCCAGTTGACGGGCTTCTTTTCCTGTTTCTTTTCCGAACTCTCCAAGGTTATTTCACCTCCAAGTCTAAGCAACGCGTAAAGCGGAATAACAAAACGACCATGGAACGCGTCCATGGTCGTTATTGGCAGACATTACAAAAAATGGTAATGCGCTACGCAATCAGGCCGTGTGACATTCGTTCCCGACGGAACCAAAAAGACAGACTTCCCCCAATTCCAACACGGATAAGCGTTTTGATCTTGGTTGCATTCATCATGTTCACGGCCTCCTTTCTACTTTATCGCGGCTGCACAGCCAAAAACAATTATAACGGCCGCGCCATCAAAAAGCAATAGGAATTTAACATTTTTATGGAATAAACAGCTATATATTATTTCCCCGCAAGATAAACCTTTAAAAGCTCGAGGGTATTTTTCACGCCGTCGGTATGCGCGCGCTCGTAGCCGTGTGAGGCGTACACGCCGGCGCCGATAAGCGCGTGGCGCACGTCCGCGCCGGCCGAAAGCGCCGCGTCGGCATCCGAACCATAGGCGGGGTAGATATCGACGGCGTAGTCTATGCCGTTTTCCTTTGCGAGGCGGATGAGCGCGGTGGTGGTCGCGTAGTCGTACGGACCCGCGGAATCCTTCGCGCAGATGCTCACCTGATGCTCGTCGCAGGTAAGCCCCTCGCCCACGCAGCCCATATCTACGCACAGCACCTCGGCGATATCCGCCGGGAAGCCGGAGGAGCAGCCGTGCCCCACCTCCTCGTAGACGCTGAAAAACAGATCGACGCGGCGGTTCAGTTTTGCGCCGCTTTCCGCGACGTGCTTCGCAAACCCTAAAAGGATGGCGGCGCTCAGCTTATCGTCGAGGAAACGGCTCTTGATATAGCCGCTTTCGGTCACGATGGTGCGCGGGTCGAAGCAGACATAATCGCCAACGGAAATGCCGAGGTTTTTCACATCGTCCGCCGACTTCACGCGCTCGTCGAGCACGAGCTGCATGCCCTTAAAATCCCGCTTCTGCTCGGCGTATTCGGTGTTGACGTGCACGGACGGGTCGTTCATCTGCATGCAGCCTGTATAGGTTTTGCCAAAGCGCGTTACGACCACGGCGTTTTCCGCCTCCACGTTATTGGCCTGCAAGCCCCCCACCCGCGTGAGGCGAAGCCTTCCGTTCCCCTTCACCTCCGCCACCATGGCGCCCAGTGTATCGAGGTGCGCGCTCACGAGCACGGGGTTCCCCTCGCCGCCCACCGAGCAGAGCACGCAGCCCTTATTGGTGAGCTTGGGCGAAAACCCGAGGCGCGTAAGCTCGCCCATCACATAGCGCGCAGCCTCGAGGGTGAAGCCCGTGGGGCTCGGGATGGCGGTCAGGTTCTTTAGTTGGTTCAAAATGTATTCCATAGCTTCCTCCGAATGCTTATAAGATAGTTGCGAGCGTGTACGCCGTGGTGGCGACGCCGCCGAAGAACAATATCAAATAAATGGCCTTTCGAAAGCCCGTATTGTCCACCCTCTTATGAAGGAACATCCCCAGCAGAAGGCCGCAGACCACGAAGGGCAGCCCTTTCAGGGCGTTGACGCGCACGCTTTGCGGGTACAGCTCGAGAAAGATCGCGCGCAGCGCGATCGCGACTGAGTTGGTCGCGAGCCATACGGCGCTCATGGTGGCGCGGAACTCCCCCTTATCGCGCATGCGCTCGGACGTATAGAGCGTGATGAGCGCGCCGCCGGTGGAAAACATGGCCTGTATGAACGCGCCTGAAAAAAGCGCGACGAGCTGCGCGGGCCTTTTAAGCGGCTTCGGCTCCGTCTTTTTTAAAAAAACGTAGTAGCAATCGTATGCCCCGACGAGGCCGATCACGCCGCCGAGCACAAGCTTTAACGCGCCCTGATAGCGGCTAAGCGCCCCCAACGCAAAAACGCCCACCGGCACAAAGGGCACGATGAGGAACACGATCTTGAAAAATTCCTTGAAGTTGATCCTTTTGCGCTGCGTGAAGGTAAGCACGGCAGACGTGACGAGCGCGTTCACCCCCAAAAGCGCAACGCCCTCGCGCACGTCCATGAAAAGCGCGAGAAACGGCAGCGCGAGCATCGTGGAGCCGAATCCCGCGAAGCCCTCTACGATCACGGAGAGAAAAGCGATGATCCAATACCAAAGCATTTTTTGATTATAACAGAAAAGCGTTTT
>JAJFTZ010000012.1 GCA_021372675.1 Eubacteriales bacterium | reverse complement strand
TCCGCGTCGTATTCGGGTTTAAGCAGCACCGCGCGTCTTTTTGCGGCCTTGAATTCGGGCGATACCGCGTCCCCCGTTTTCCCCGCCGAAACGGCGAAGGAAACCAAGGTGGGCGGCACGTCCAAATCCATAAAGCTGCCGCTCATGGAGTCCTTGCCGCCGATGGCGGCAACGCCCAGACCGCGCTGCGCCATATAGGCCCCGAGAAGGGCGGAAACGGGCTTGCCCCAGCGATACGGGTCGTCGCCGAGCTTTTCGAAGTACTCCTGAAAGGTCAAAGAAACGCCCGCAAACGGCGCGCCCGCGGCGACGAGCTTGGATACGGATTCCACCACCGCAAGATACGCGCCGTGGTAGGGGCTTTTTTCGCTGACGAAGGGATTGAAGCCCCATGCCATGAAGGAGCAGCCGTCCGTATCCCCGCGCTCGGGCAAAATCTTATGCGCCATGGCCTGAATGGGCGTCAGCTGATGCTTGCCGCCAAAGGGCATAAGCACCGTGCCCGCGCCGACGGTGGAATCGAACCGCTCGGCAAGGCCGCGGCGGGAGCAGGCATTCAAATCGCCCGCGAGCGCCTCAAGCCCCGACGAAAAGCTCTCGGGCGCGGGTCTCTCGCAGCTTTTGGGGGCCGAAAGATGCGCCTTTGCGTGCTTTTTTGCGCCGTTGGTATCTAAAAACGCGCGGGAAAGGTTTACGACGGTATCGCCCTGAAAGCGCATGGTAAGCTTCGGCTCGGCCTTGACGCGCGCGATCACGGTAGCCTCTATGTTTTCCTCCGCGGCAAGCGCGAGGAAAGCGTCTATGTTTTCGGGGGAAACGACCGCCGCCATGCGCTCCTGCGATTCGCTGATGGCAAGCTCCGTGCCCGTGAGGCCCGCGTATTTTTTGGGTATTGCGTCAAGGTCTATATCGAGGCCCGGCGCCAACTCACCTACCGCTACGGACACGCCGCCCGCGCCGAAGTCGTTGCAGCGCTTGACGAGCCGCGCGGCCGACGGGTTGCGGAAAAGCCGCTGGAGCTTGCGCTCCTCGGGCGCGTTGCCCTTTTGCACCTCCGCGCCGCAGGTCAAAAGGGAATCCGCGTCGTGGGACTTGGAGGAACCCGTGGCCCCGCCGCAGCCGTCGCGCCCCGTGCGCCCGCCGAAAAGGATCACCGCGTCGCCCGGAGCGGGGCTTTCCCGCCGCACGTTTGCGGCGGGGGCAGCGGCGATCACGGCGCCGATCTCCATGCGCTTTGCCGCGTAACCGGGGTGGTACAGCTCGTCCACCTGCCCCGTGGCGAGGCCGATCTGGTTGCCGTAGGCGGAATAGCCCGCCGCCGCGGTGGCGGTAAGCTTGCGCTGCGGCAGCTTGCCGGGAAGGGTGTGGGCGGATAAGGGGTCGGCTGCCCCCGTGACGCGCATGGCCGCGTACACATAGGCGCGGCCCGAGAGCGGGTCGCGTATGGCCCCGCCCAAGCAGGTCGCCGCGCCGCCAAACGGCTCGATCTCCGTGGGGTGGTTGTGCGTTTCGTTTTTAAATAGGAGCAGCCAAGGCTGCTTTTCGCCGTCTACCTCCAGCTCTATTTTAACGGTGCAGGCGTTGATCTCCTCGGATTCGTCCAACCACTTGAGACCGCCCTCTTCGCGCAGGAGCTTTGCCGCGATGGTGCCCATATCCATCAGGCTCACGGGTTTTTCCGTGCCCAGGGTCTCGCGCGCGGTGCTGTAATCCGCCCACGCGCGGGCAAAAAGCGGCGCGTCAAAGGTCACGCTGTCGAGCTCCGTCAAAAAGGTGGTGTGGCGGCAATGGTCCGACCAGTAGGTGTCGAGCACCCTAAGCTCCGTCTCCGAGGGGTCGCGGCCTTCGCCTTGAAAGTAGCGGCGGCACAGCATAAGGTCGTCGAGGCCCATGGCAAGCCCCCACGTTACGCGCATGTCGTCAAGCTCCGCGTCGGAAAGCGCGGTAAAGCCGTGCACGCGAACCACCTTGCCCGGCGTGCCCGTCCTTGCTTCCAACGATTCGGGGAGAGCCAAGGAGGCCTCACGCGCCTCCACGGGATTGATGACGTGTTTTTTTATGCGCGCGAGCGTTTCGGGCGCGAGATCGCCGTAGAGCAGATAAACCTTTGCCGTGGCGACCGCGGGGCGCTCGCCTTGGGATAAAATCTGGATGCATTGCGCGGCTGAGTCCGCGCGCTGGTCGAACTGGCCGGGCAGGTATTCCACGGCAAACACCGCGTCCGCGCCATCGGGAAGCGACTCGTACACCGTATCGAGCTGCGGCTCGGAAAAGACCGTGCGCCCGCACGTTTCAAAAAGCGGCGCGTCCACGCCCTCCACGTCGTAGCGGTTAATTAGCCGCAGGCCGTTTAGCCCGCTCCCGCCCGGCAGAGCGCGGAGGTCCGCAAGAAGGGCTTCCGCCTCCAAGGCGAGGCTGGGCTTTTTTTCCACATACAGCCGGTAGATCATCGCAAAACCTCCAAGGCGCTTTTGCCGATATCGCGCCTGAAATAAGCGTTTTCAAAGGATACGCGCCCCGCTAAAGCATACGCGCGGCAGATTGCCCCGGATAGCTCCGAGCCCGTGGCGACGGCATGGAGCACGCGCCCGCCCGAGGTCGTCAAAGCGCCGCCCTCACTATGCACGCCCGCCGTATAAAGCGTTTCCCACGGCTCCGTTTGAGGCAACTCTAGGGAAAAGCCCGTTTTGTAAGCGCCGGGATAGCCTTGCGAGGCCAATACCACGCAGCAGGAAAAACCGGGCATAAAGCTTACCTCCGCTTCCGCCAGCCGGCCCTGCGTCACGGCCAAAAGGATATCCAAAAGATCGGAGCCGAGCAAGGGGAGCACCGCCTGCGTTTCGGGGTCGCCGAAGCGGCAGTTGTATTCGATCACCTTGGGGCCGTCGCTTGTGAGCATCAGCCCGAAGTAGAGGCAGCCCTTGAAGGGACATCCCTCGGCGTTCATGGCGCGAAGCGTGGGAAGGAAAATGCGCTCCCTGCACGCCTCGGCCACGGCCTGCGTGTAAAACGGGCTTGGGGCGACCGCGCCCATGCCGCCCGTGTTGGGGCCTCGGTCGCCGTCGAACGCCCGCTTATGATCCGTGGCGGGCGGAAGAGGCGCGATCGTTTTGCCGTCCGTAAAGGCCATCAGGGAAACCTCCGGCCCCGTGAGGTATTCCTCAATGACGATACGGCTGCCGCTCTCGCCGAAGGCCTTATCCTCCATGGCGGCGCGCACGGCGTCCCTTGCCTCCTCGCGCGTTAAGGCCACGGTGACGCCTTTGCCCAAGGCGGGCCCGTCGGCTTTTACCACGATGGGTAAGGGCGCGGCATCCAAGTAGGAAAGCGCCTTGGCGGGGTCGGAAAACTCCGCGTAGCCCGCCGTGGGAATGTTGTATTTTTCCATGAGGCGTTTTGCGAAAAGCTTGCTGCCCTCGATCCGCGCGGCGGCGGCGTTCGGCCCAAAGCATGGGATGCCGCGCGCCTCGAGCAGGTCCGTAAGGCCCAAAATGAGCGGGTCGTCCGGCCCTATTACGGCAAGGTCTACGGGGTTACTCTCCGCAAAGGCGCATATGCCGCTTAGGTCGGTGGCGGCTATGGGCACGCACAGCGCCTCGTTTTCCATGCCCCCGTTTCCCGGCAGCGCCCAAATAACGTCCGCCTTCGGGCTTTTGCGCAAGGCCTTAACGAGCGCGTGCTCCCGCCCGCCTCCGCCCACGACCATGATGTTCATGTTACCTATACCTCCCCAAGGCTCAATGGTGGAACAGGCGCGCGCCCGTAAAGCACATCACCATGCCGTACCGGTCGGCCGTTTCTATCACGTTGTCGTCGCGTATGCTGCCGCCCGGCTCGGCGATATAGAGCACGCCGCTCTTTTTCGCGCGTTCGATGTTGTCGCCAAAGGGGAAAAACGCGTCCGAGCCGATCGCGACGCCCGTCTGCGCGGCGAGCCACGCTTTTTTCTCCGCACGGGTAAGCGCGGCGGGTTTTTCAAAAAAGAGCGCCTGCCACGCGCCGTCGCGCAGCACGTCCACGTATTCGTCGGACAGATAAACGTCTATGGCGTTGTCGCGCTCGGGACGCTTGAGGCCGGCAAGAAAAGGCAGACTCAACACCTTGGGGTGGCGTCGCAGGTACCATGTATCCGCCTTGTTTCCCGCAAGGCGGGTGCAATGGATGCGGCTTTGCTGCCCCGCGCCGATCCCGATCGCCTGACCGTTTTTTACATAGCAGACGGAGTTGGACTGGGTGTATTTCAACGCGATAAGGGCCACGGCCATGTCGCGCAGCGCCTCCTCGGGGAGCGCCTTGTTTTTTGTGACCACGTTTGCAAAAACGCCGCGGTCTATTTTGAAATCGTTTCTGCTTTGCTCGAAGGTGACGCCGAAAATATCGCGCAGCTCCAAAGGCGCGGGCGCATAGTTTTCGTCCACGCGCACCACGGCGTATTTCCCGCCCTTTTTTGCGCGTAAAATTTCCAAAGCCGCATCCGTATAGCCGGGGGCGATGATGCCGTCGGATACCTCCCCCTTTAAATAAGAGGCCGTCGCCTCGTCGCAAACGTCGGAAAGCGCCGCCCAATCGCCGTAGGCGGAAAGGCGGTCGGCTCCCCGCGCGCGGATGTAGGCCGAAGCCAAAGGTGAAAGCTCGGCGTTCTCCGGCACGAAATAGGCCGCTCTGTCCGTTTCATCCAGTTCCATACCCACGGCCGCCCCCGCGGGGGAAACATGCTTGAACGACGCGGCGGCGGGCAGGCCCGTGGCTTCCCTCAATTCCTTCACGAGCTGCCATGCGTTGAGCGCGTCCATAAAATTGATGTAGCCCGGCTGCCCGCAAAGCACCTCCACGGGGAGAGCGCCGCTTTTCACAAAGATGCGGGCGGGCTTCTGGTTGGGGTTGCATCCGTATTTCAGCTCGATCTCCCTCATAGCGCTTCCCTCCCGTTTTTGTTGACCACGGCTTCCTCGCCCCCCGCGAGAACGTACAGGGAAACGCGGTTTTCGCGATCGAGCGCGTTCCACAACCGTTCCGCAAGGGCGGCAGCGGAAAGCGCGGGCACGCTTACGGATAAAGGCTCGCCCGCAAAGGAGGGCAGCGGTTCGCCAAAGCCCTCGTAGGTGCTGATAAAATGCCCCGCGCCCGCCTGCGGCTCAAAGTTAAAATAAAAGCGTTCGCAGGTGGGTTTTTCTTCGCCGTTTGCCCGCAAAATGGAAAGCAGGTATTTGCCCGTAGGGAAGGCCACGCCCGATATGCGGGGCGTAAAATAGGGCGCGTCCGGCTCGAAGGCGCGCGAGGAAAGCGCCTCGTAAACGCTCCCTCCCCGCGCCATGCAGGCGTGGATGGTATCGGTCTGGTCGCCGTTGGCGACGATCAGCGTATCGCCGAGGCGGCGCACGGGACGGTAGAGGATGAGCGACGGGTCTGAAAGCTTGGCAGCGTCGAACGCGCGCGTACATATGCCGCCTTCGGCGGTTTCAAAAACGCGGTTGCGGCTGTTGACGCTCCTCCCCATGATGAAATACGCGCACACGGGCGTTTGGTCGGGCCGCGTGCCGAGCAAAATGCCGCGCCCCGGGTAGGGCCGCGCGGATAAATAGCCGAACAGGTCGATCATTTCTTAGCCTCCGCAAGTTTTTGGCAAACAAGCTCCGCGGCTTGGGGCAAAAGCTCCCACTCCGCCTCGCGCTGTACCCTTTGCTGTAAGCTCTGGGCGGTATCGCAGGGCAGCACCGCCACGGGCTTTTGCAAAAGGATCGCGCCGCCGTCGGGCACCGCGTTTACATAATGCACCGTCGCGCCCGTCCATTTGACGCCGCGCTCGAGGACGGCCTCGTGCACGCGCAGCCCGTAATATCCCTGCCCGCAGAACGCGGGGATAAGGGACGGGTGGATGTTGATGACGCGCCCCTCCCACCTTTTCGCAAAGCCGGGGCTTAAGATGCGCAAAAACCCCGCGAGCACGATAAGCCCTATTTTATGCTTTGCGAGAAGCGCTTCAAGCGTTTCCTCAAAGGATTCCCTTTCCACTGCAAAGGCGGGGATACCCGCTTTTTTGGCGCGCTCAAGGCCATAAGCCCCCGGACGGTCCGAAACCGCCAGGGTGAGCGTGCCGCTTTTGAGCAGAGCATCCCTTTCCGCGTCGATAAGGGCCTGCAAATTCGTGCCGTTTCCGGAGATCAAAACCGCGATATTGATCTTTTCCATGCGCGCCCTCACCCTAAGCGCAGCTTTTCATCGCCGGCTACGATCTCCCCGACGACGCGCGCGTCCTCTCCGTTTTCGCGCAGCACCGCAAGCGCTTTATCCGCCTCGGTAGCGGGCACGACGACGCTCATGCCGCAGCCCATGTTGAAGGTGTTCCACATATCCCGTTCGGGAATGTTTCCCGCGCGCGCGATCAGGGAAAACAGCGGAGGCGTGTTCACCGCCGCCTTTTCAATTTTTGCACCGAACCCCGCGGGAAGACAGCGGGGAATATTTTCAAAAAAGCCACCGCCCGTGATGTGTGAAATGCCACGCACCCGTACCCGCTCTAAAAGCGCCAAAATGGGGCGCACGTAAATTTTTGTGGGCGCGAGGAGCGCCTCGCCCAAGGAAAGGCCGTTAAGCTCCGCTATGGGTTCATTCAGGCTCGCGCGCTCCATATTGAACGCCTTGCGCACAAGGGAAAAGCCGTTGGAATGTACGCCCGAGGAGGGCAGGGCGAGTACCACATCGCCTTGGCGCATACCGCGGCCGTCTACGATGCGCTCCTTGTCCACCACGCCCACGGAAAAGCCCGCGAGGTCGTATTCGTTTTCGGGATAAAAGCCGGGCATTTCGGCGGTTTCGCCGCCGATCAGGGCGCATCCCGCCTGCACGCAGCCCTCGGCGACGCCCTCCACGATGGAGGCTATCCTCTCGGGCACGTTTTTGCCGCAGGCGATGTAATCGAGGAAGAAAAGCGGCTTTGCCCCGCAGCAGACGATGTCGTTGACACACATGGCGACACAGTCTATGCCCACGGTGTTATGCTTGTCCATGGAAAAGGCCAGCTTGAGCTTGGTGCCCACGCCATCCGTGCCCGCTACGAGAACGGGTTTTTTTATGCCCGCAAGGTCAAGCTCGAAAAGGCCGCCGAAGCCGCCTATGCCGGAGAGCGCCGCAGGGGTGAGCGTTTTCGCGACGTGCGCGCGCATTAGTTCTACGGCTTTGTAGCCCGCCGTGATATCCACGCCGGCGGCCGCGTAGCTGTCGGACCGGGAATCGATCATAAGGAATTCTCCTTTCTCAGGGGCGCTTACGCCCGACGGGCTCTTTTTCAAACTGCGTTTTGTTAAGCCGCTCGGGCACCTCCGTGGGGTAGTCGCCGCTGAAGCATGCCGTACAAAAGCCGCGCCCGCCGCGGTTATCGGTAAGCTTTGTCACATTGTCCACGCTGAGGAAGCCGAGCGAGTCCGCGCCTAACTCCTTGCAAATCTCCTCCGTAGTGAGGTGCGAGGCGATGAGGTTTTCGCGGCTGTCGATATCGGTACCGTAATAGCATGGGTTCAAAAAGGGCGGCGCGGAAATGCGAAGGTGTATTTCCTTTGCGCCCGCCTCGCGCAGCAGGTGTACGATGCGGCCGCTGGTGTTGCCGCGCACGATGGAATCGTCTATGAGCACGACGCGCTTGCCCGCCACGGTCCTTTCGATGGGGTTGAGCTTGATGCGTATCCTGTCGGCGCGCACCTCCTGTCCGGGGGCGATGAAGGTGCGGCCTATGTACCTGTTTTTGATAAGGCCTACGCCGTAGGGTATGCCGCTTTGCCGCGAAAAGCCTATGGCGGCGTCTATGCCCGAGTCGGGCACGCCCACCACCACATCCGCCTGCACGGGGTGCTCGAGCGCGAGGAAGGCTCCCGCCCTTAGGCGCGCCTCATGGACGCTGCAGCCCTCTATGACCGAGTCGGGCCGCGCGAAATAGATGAATTCAAACACGCAAAGGCTCGGCTCGCGCTTGCCGCAATGATCGCGCAAGGAGCGCACGCCGCCGTTTTCAAAAACCATGATCTCCCCGGGGAGAAGGTCGCGCTCGAGCTCCGCACCCATCGCCGTAAGGGCGCAGCTTTCGGAGGCGACCACATAGAGGCCCTCGGCCGTTTTTCCGTAGCAGAGGGGGCGGAAGCCATGCTCGTCGCGCGCGGCGATCAGCTTTGTAGAGGACATCACCACGAGGGAGTAAGCGCCCTTGAGCCTAAACATAGCGCGGTTCACCGCGTCCTCTACGGAGCTAGCCGTAATGCGCTCCTTGGTAATGACGTAGGAAATGACCTCGCTATCGGTGGTGGTGTGAAAAATGCCCCCTTCGAGCTCGAGCGCCTCGCGAAGCTCCAGGGAGTTGACGAGGTTGCCGTTGTGCGCCAACGCCATGCGCCCCTTGGTATGGTTTACCACCAAGGGCTGCGCGTTGACGCGGTCGTTGCTGCCCGTGGTGCCGTAGCGGCAATGGCCGACGGCCATGCAGCCCTGCCCGAAGGACTGCATCACGGCGGGGGTAAACACATCGTTGACAAGCCCCACATCCTTGTACGCGGTAAAATGCCCGCCGTCGTTCACCGCGATGCCGCAGCTTTCCTGCCCCCTATGCTGCAGGGCAAAAAGGCCGTAGTAGGTCATGGCGGCCACCTCCGCGGGGACGGGGGCAAAAACGCCCAAGACGCCGCATTCCTCATGAAGCCCGCTCATAGGGCAGCATCCTCCATAAGGCGGCGCATGACCTCCCCGTAGGCGTTCTCAACGCCGCCCAGATCGCGGCGGAAGCGGTCCTTATCGAGCTTTTCATGGGTGTTCACATCCCAGAGACGGCAGGTATCGGGGCTGATCTCGTCGGCAAGGACGATGGAGCCGTCCGCAAGGCGCCCAAATTCCAGCTTGAAATCCACAAGCTCTATGCCGTGGCGCAGCCAAAACTCCTTCATGAGGCCGTTGATCTTAAGGGCGAGGGCCTTGATGGTTTCAATTTCCTTTTCCGTGGCGAGACCGAGCGCGAGGGCGTGGCTCGTGTTGAGCAGCGGGTCGCCGAGCTCGTCGTTTTTATAGGAAAACTCAACGGTCGGGGAAGCGAAAACGATCCCCTCCTCCACGCCGTAGCGCTTGGAGAAGCTGCCCGCGGATACATTGCGCACGATGACTTCGAGCGGAACGATCTTTACGCGGCGCACGAGCGTTTCGCGCTCCGAAAGCTCCCGTACGAAATGGGTGGGCACGCCGTTTTTTTCGAGCAGACGCATCATGATGTTGGTCATGCGGTTGTTGATGACGCCCTTGCCGGCGATGGTGCCCTTTTTCAGGCCGTTGAAGGCCGTGGCGTCGTCCTTGTAGGCCACGATGCAAAGGCCTTCCTCCGCCGTGGCGTAAACCTTTTTGGCCTTGCCCTCGTAGAGCTGAACGGTTTTTTCCATAAGGTTCCTCTCCTTTTTCAGTGGTTGAATTTGTCCATAACGGCCGCGTCCTTTCGGAGCGTGGCCGCAGTATCCGCTTCGCGCAGCGCCTCGAGCCGCGAGGCGAGCTGCGCGTCTTCAATGGAAAGGATCTCGGCGGCAAGCAGCGCCGCGTTGACGGCGCCGTCTATCGCCACCGTGGCCACGGGGATGCCCGCGGGCATCTGCACGGTGGAAAGCAGCGCGTCCAAGCCTTCGAGCGCGCTTGATTTAACGGGGATGCCGATCACCGGAAGCGTGGTGTTTGCCGCAAGCGCCCCCGCAAGGTGCGCCGCCTTCCCCGCGGCGGCGAGTATAACGCCGAAGCCCGCCCCGCGGGCGCTTTGCGCAAAGGCGCGCGCCTGCTCCGGCGTGCGGTGCGCCGAGTAAACATGCGCCTCAAAGGGAATGTCGAGCCCGCTCAGCGTGCTTAACGCCTTTTCCACCACGTTCAGATCGCTGTCGCTGCCCATGATCACGGCAACCTTCTTCATATGCGCTTACCTCCCGAAAAAATCATAAATGGGCAGTCCTATCCTGCTCGGATCGAACTGCCCAGACGGTCGACATCAGCCAAAATACGCTGCTTCCGACTCTCCCGCTCCCCTGTGGTGCTCCACAGACCCGTCAGTTGCAAGGAGGCCGCCCGATTGTTACGGTTCCGTTATAAGAAAACCCCGGCCCTTACACGTGCGCCTATGCGCCCGTAAAGCCGGGATGGTATAAAAACGCTATGAGGACCGAAAGCCTTTTTGCATAGGTCAGGAGCCACGCGGGGCGCGATCGACCCGATCCGCCCGCCGGCGCGGACGCCGCATCTTTTCGATGTGCCCTCCGCCAAAGCGAGAATACTTTTGAGAAAAGCTCCCATCTTTGCCCGCCTTTGCCCGCGCGGCGGCATAAAATTGCTTTCGCGGCGATCCGCAGGAGCGTGCCGGAATGAAAAACCATCCCCAACAATGCCCGCTTGCGGCGCCGCCGTACCGCGCCATGATGACTGCCTCATAATATCAATACGGCGGCGAAAAGTCAACCCGCAAATCGCTTTAAGATACGCCGGGGCGGCCGCCGCGCCCAAGGGCTGGGGAAACGATGCAGGCCGCATGGAAGCGGCCTGCAAATCGGCAAAAACCATTTCTTTTCCGTCAGCTTTTGTTCGGGATATAGGGAATGATGCTCTTCGCCACGTTCTCGACGGGCATGGTCTGCAGCCAAATGCGGCCCGGCCCCGTCAGCGTGGTCAAAAACAGGCCCTCGCCGCCGAACAGGATGTTTTTGAAACCCTTCACGGTCGTCACATCGAGCGAGACCGAGGGGTCCATGATTGCCATATGGCCGGTATCCACCTTCATGCGCCGTCCTTGGGCCAGGCTGTATTCGATGACGGAGCCGTCAATTTCCACAAATACCAGCCCGGGACCCGTAATGCGCTGCAGGATGAAGCCTTCGCCGCCCATCAGGCCCGCGCCCAGCTTCTTTTGGAAATGCGTTTCCAGCGTTACGCTGCGCTGCGCCGCCAAAAATGAGCGCTTTTGGCAGATTATGCTTTGGCCCGCCGCCAGCTCGAAGGGTAGTATGCTGCCCGGAAAGCTTGACGAGTACGCGATCATGCCCGGGCCGCCCTCGGCACGGTAGATCGCCATAAACATGGATTCGCCGGAGAAGGCGCGGCCGAGGCCCTTCAAAAGCCCGCCCTCCATATTGGTGCTCATGGATACGTTCTCGCTCATCCAGCTCATTCCGCCGGATTGTGTGAACATCTCCTCGTTTGCCTCCAGCTCGCACACAACGACCGGAAGCTGTTCCCCCTGAATGGTGTACCTCATAAACTGCCCCTCCCATCTTTTTTTTGCTTTAAAGCAGGCACAAAGATCGTCTTGTACCGAAGCGCTCGCCTTTTCGCGTCGTCACCTCCGTTTCTTCCATAGCCTTATCCATTTTATTTTATAAAAATTGAACCCGCCCTAAAAGCGATTGCGTGCTCATTTTGGTACAGTTTTGTGCATATTAAAAGCCCCTGTCATCCGATGGATCGCGCGGGACTGCGCCGCTTCTTTTTTTTAGGCGGGTGATGGGCGTAAGACGCTTGCGATAGCTTGTGTGGCTGCTTTTATTGTGCATGGCTTATCGAGCGCTGTCAACGCCTATCTGCTCCGCCGAAAGGCATGCCGCCTGGATTCTGCGATCGTATTCAAAAAACCATGTCCGAAAACAGCCGGACTTTTGCGAAAAGCATGCTATAATAAAGGCAATCATAAGCATGGAGGCAAAAGGATGCCGGAAAATGACAGCGGTCTGTACGCCGCGTTTAAGGCGAAAGACGCGCGTTTTGACGGGCGCTTCTTTGTGGGCATATCGTCCACGGGCATATACTGCCGTCCGGTGTGCAGGGCAAAGCAGCCAAAGCCCGAAAACTGCACCTTTTATCATACAGCGGCGGAGGCGGAGCAAGCCGGATACCGCCCCTGCCTACTGTGCAGGCCGGAGCTTGCTCCCGGCAACTCGGTTACCGACGCCGTCGCCAGCCTGGCTTACCGGGCGGCGCGGATGCTGGAAGAGAGCTGTGGCAGCGGGCTAAAGCTCAATGATCTTGCCGGGCGGCTCGGCTGTACCGACCGGCATTTACGGCGCGTGTTTATGGCGGAATATCATGTGTCGCCGGTTCAATATCTCCAAACATGCAGGCTGCTCCTCGCGAAAAGCCTGCTTACGGACACGGCTTTACCGGTTCTCGAGGTTGCGATGGCCGCCGGTTTCGGCAGCTTGCGCCGCTTTAACGATCTCTTTAAAAAGCAATATAACCTTACGCCCACGGCTCTGCGGAAACGCGTTTCAGAAGAAAGCGGGCCTCGCGGCGGCGCGACCTTGGCCTTAGGCTATCGCCCTCCTTTCCCTTTTCAGGAGATGCTGCGTTTTTTGGAAGCGCGCGCGATTTCCGGGGTTGAGGCGGTAAAAGACGGGGAATATATGCGCACCGTGTACTTGGTAACCGCGGAGGGTAAGCGTATGTACGGTTGGGTGCGCGTAGGGCATAAGCCGAAAAAAAACGTTCTGACCGTTACGGTCAGCGAAACCCTATTGCCCGTATTGCCGCAGGTTTTGGCGCGGGTACGGCACTTATTCGACCTGCATTGCGACCCGCACGCGGTCTATGAAACGCTTCGGGCCATGAACGACATACGCCCGGGCCTTTGTGTGTTGGGCACCCGCTTACCGGGCTGTTTCAACGCCTTTGAAATGGCGGTGCGGGCGGTGCTTGGGCAGCAAATCACCGTAAAAGCCGCAAGCACATTGGCCGCGAGGCTGGTTGACGCTTACGGTATTCCGATCCAAACAGGGATCGAGGGCTTGACCCGCGTTTTTCCCTCGCCCGAAGATATCCTTGCCTTAAACGGGCCGGTTGAGGATTCTCTTGGCCGGTTGGGCGTGATTGCGGCGCGGGCAAAAACGATCTATGAGCTGGCAAAGGCGGTCGCGCGGGGAGAAATCGATATCGAGCTCCCGCTCCGGCCGGAGGAGGAAATGAAAAAGCTGGCGGCAATTCGAGGCATCGGGAGCTGGACGGCGCAGTATATCGCCATGCGCGCGATGGAGTGGCCGGACGCCTTCCTCGAAACGGACGCAGGCGTAAAAAAAGCGCTGCAGCCCTTTACGCCGAAGGAATTACTGAAGATGGCCGAGGCGTGGCGGCCCTGGCGCAGCTACGCCACCGTTAACCTTTGGAACACGCTGTAAGGAGGCAAAACATGTATTTTAAATCCACCTATCCGTCCCCCTTAGGGACCCTTACGCTTGCGTGCGACGGAGATCGTCTCGTCGGTTTATGGTTGGACGGGCAAAAATACTACGGCGGCGCAATTTCCGGGGAAATGACGGAAAACAACGTCATGCCGGTGTTCGAAGCCACAAAGAAATGGCTGGATGCGTATTTCGCCGGTAAGCGCCCCGCGATCGCCGGGCTGCCGCTTCGCCCTATCGGCGGCGAGTTTCGGCAAATCATATGGGGCATTTTATGCGAAATCCCCTATGGCGAGGTAACGACCTACGGCGATATCGCGAAAAAGCTGGCCGCCAAGACAGGTAGGGGAAGTATGTCGAGTCAGGCGGTTGGCGGAGCCGTGGGCCATAACCCCATCTCCATCATCATCCCCTGCCATCGCGTCGTGGGTTCAAACGGCAGCTTAACAGGGTACGCGGGTGGTGTCCAAACAAAAATAGCGCTGCTTGAGCTGGAGGGCGCAGATATGTCGAAGCTGTTTGTGCCCAAGAGGGGAAGCGCCCTTTAACGGAACAAAAAACGGCAACCGGACAAACATGTTCGGCTGCCGTTTTTCTTTTACAAGCGTTTTTCGTTCGATAAGCGAATCACGGGTTTACCAGGTTTAAAACCTCCGCGATCCGGCGTATTTTCATATCCGCTCTGTCATACCCGGAAGCGTCGCCGATGCCCACGCTGTAAAAACCTCCGGCAACGGCCGCGTCTATCCCCGCGTAAGCATCCTCGACCACGGCGCATTCCGCCGGCTCGAGCATCAAAAACTCGGCGGCTTTCAAAAAAACCTCGGGATCGGGCTTTGACCTTTGGATGTTGTTTCCATCTGAAATTGCGTCAAAAAAATCCGTCAGTTTTATCTGCTCCAAAATAAAACGGGCGTTTTTGCTGGAGCTTCCTATCGCAAGCTTGATACCGCGGTTTTTCAGCTCCCTTAAGACCATCCTTACATCGCCGTCAACATCCTCTTCGGAAAGCGTTTCCAGGAACTTTTTGTAGGCGGCGTTTTTCTCGTCGGCCAAAATCAGTTTTTCCGCGTCGGAAACGGGTTTTGCGTTTTCCAAAATGATCTCCAAGCTCTCCATTCTGGAGACGCCGCGAAGCCTGTTGTTGATTTCCCTGTTAAATGCAGCGCCGATGCGGTCGGCGATCTGTTTCCATGCCTGATAGTGCATTTCATCGGTGTGCACGAGCACGCCGTCAAGGTCAAAAATGATCCCTTTGAGGATAGGCTTCTTCATAGCTTTCTTACGCTTTCACGTTCCACGAGGCGAACGGGCAAAATGACATTGCGCTCCCGGATGGGTTGCCGCATGAGCTGCGCCATCATCATTTCAGTGGCGATGGTACCCTTCTCTTCCGCGTCCTGATGGATGGTGGTAAGCCTCGGATGCGTGATCTGGCAAAGGTAGTTGTCGTCAAACCCGACGATGGATTTATCGTCGGGCACGTACACGCCCTTCTCGCGAAGCCCCGCCATGATCCCGGCCGCCAAGATATCCGCCGAGGCGAAAATACCGGTGATCCGCTTTTTTTGGCTCAGAAGATAGCCCAGACGCATGCCTTCGTCGATAGAAATCTCCTGCTCAAACACGAGCTCCGGGTCAAAGGGGATATCGAACTCCCTAAGAGCCTGCCTGTACCCCTGCAATCGCTTCTCCACCACGCCGTTTTTGCGGATAAAGGGGGATGTGAAGGCGATAACGCGGTGGCCGTGTTCCAGCAAATAGCGGGTGGCCATGTAGCCGCCCGTTTGATCCTCCAGCCCAACGTTACATACCTCGGGAAGATCGATATAGCTGTCGATCAACACATAGGGAATGCCCATATTGCGAACGCACTCGAAAAATTCATCCTGAAACAGGCCCGTAAATATCATGCCGGCCAAGCTCCAGTTGTGGCGCAGCGTTTCAAGCTCCCGCGAATCCTCCACCGAGCGCACCATGAGAAAGTAGCCCTCCTCGCGCGCGCGGTTTTCTATGCTGCCCATAAACGTATTGTGAAACGGGTCCGCCATAACCCCGCCGCTATGCTGAGGCACCAGATGGTTGATGATCCCGATGATGGGCGATTCGTTGTTAGCCAAGGTGCGCGCGGTCATGCTGGGGACATAATGGACGCGCTCCATAATATCCCGGATCTTCGTCACCAGCTCCGGTGAAACCCGGTTTTTCTTGTTATGAACCACATTGGAAACCGTGGTGATGCTTACACCGGCTTCACGGGCAATATCTTTCAGGGTAACCATGCGCGCACTCCCAAGTTTATTTCCTGTGTTTTATTCTAATTGTTCCATATTGTACCATATTTAACGCTAAATTGCACCTCGCGCAGCATCAAAACAATGCCGTTCCAACAAAGCGGGGGCAGATATCATATCTGCCCCCACGAAGGCGGAGGAAATTACTGCGTTGTCAATCCGTTACTGAACTGCCGCGACGAAATCCTTGATCGGCAGATCGGCGGGTTTGCCGGTTTCCGGCACGGTAAAGCCGGCTACGATGGTATCTGTGCTGGTGATATCGATCGGGCCGACAGGCTCGGAGAAGTAAAGCTCATCCAAGGAGATGGTGCAATCCGCAAAGGCGCGGATGTGCAGGGCATTGGTCATGCCCGGGAAGCCGGACTTCTCAAGGTCGATCACAAGGTTCTGCCATTCCGTGGTGATCACGGGATGGGTGCCGTCTTTAAGTACCAGATCGCTGAAGCGCGCGGCATAGAATTTGGCGTCTTCCGGATGCCAATCCATGATAAGCTTGGTCTCTTCGCCGCCCACTTCGCCCTTGACGCGGATGGTGAGGTATTTGCAGTACTGGATGCCGTCGAGGGCCCACATATTGATGGCCTCGCCCCAGTTGCCCATCCAGTCGCCCGCTTTGGCGTAGTAATCGGCTTCGTCAATAAAGTCGTCCGTGTTGAACGCCTTGGGCGTGTATTTGATCGTAACGACGCCGCCTTCCGCGCTGGCGCGGAGGTTGGCCCAGTTATCCCACCAGATATTCATGCCGTTGGGCGCCAACTCGGGCTTGCTGTTCGGGTCGCGGCCATCGAAAGTATCCCACATGAATTTCACGACGGATTCCGCGACGAAATCCTTGATCGGCAGGTCGGCGGGCTTTCCGGTTTCCGGCACATTGAAACCGGCGACGATGGTATCGGCGCTGGTGCTGTCGATCGGGCCGACGGGCTCGGAGAAATAAAGCTCATCGAGTGAGATGGTACATTCCGCAAAGGCGCGGATGTGCAAGGCGTTTGTCATGCCCGGGAAGCCGGACTTTTCAAGGTCGATCACGATATCCTGCCATTCCGTGGTAATCACGGGATGGGTGCCGTCTTTCAATACCAGATCGCTGAAGCGCGCGGCATAGAACTTGGCGTCTTCGGGATGCCAGTCCATGATAAGCTTATTCTCTTCGCCGCCGACTTCGCCCTTGATGCGGATGGTGAGGTACTTGCAATATTGGATGCCGTCGAGGGCCCACATATTGATGGCTTCGCCCCAGTTGCCCATCCAGTCGCCGGCTTTGGCAAAATAATCGGCTTCGTCAATAAAATCGTCCGTGTTAAACTCTTTGGGCCTGAATTGGATTTGGGCAACGCCGTCTTCCACGCTGGCACGGAGATTGGCCCAATTATCCCACCACATGTTGGCGCCGTTCGGGGCCAGTTCGGGCTTGCTGTTCGGGTCGCGGCCATCGAAATTGTCCCACTGGAACGTGGTGGGGACAGTGTTCACGACGGGTTCGGGCGTCGTGGGTTCGGGCGTCGGTTCGTTGTTGACGACGGGCGGGGCCTCTTTTGCGCCGCAAGCGGCGAACGACAGTGCCAGTGCGATCACAAGGGCAACCGCGAGGAGCTTTTTGATATTCACCGTGTTTTCCCCCTTACCATTTTATTTTGTTTTATTTCGTGCGCTCGATAAGTTCAACGCTTAACTGATTTGATAGGTTTAGCGCTTAACTGCATAGTGAGTATAGCAAAGGCTTTGTTAGCTGTCAAGCTATTTTCGCAAAAACCCATAAAGAATCTTTTCCTTGCCGCGCTCCTCCCGCGTTTTCGCCGTTTTTGAGAATACCGCATTGTTAACTTGCATTTTCTCTGCGGGTATGCTACATTTATATAAAAGTTTAGCGCTTAACTCACGTCGATCTTACCTATCGCACAAAATAGGAGGCACAGGCATGAACGAAAAAAAAGCCGTTACTCTCCCCGTGATTTTTTCAGGTGTGGCGGCGGCCCTGTTTCTGGCGTTTGCCGTTTATATGTTCATTGCGCCAAACGCGCCGCGCCTGAGCGGCGCCTCCTCCGCAAGGCATCCCATGGACGAGGAGAATCAAACCTTGCTCACCCTTTATGAAGGGCCCAGGACCATGCAAACGTCCGCGGCCGCGTTGATCACGGCAAACGGAAACGAGCTGTTCGTTTACGACGTGATGGTCAACCACGAGCATATCTGGAACGCAAACACCCTTCCTTCCGACACCCCGATGACCTATTTCGACTTTGAGGGCGAAGTAAAAATCGACATCCAAATACCGGGCTTAGGCAAGGATGTTGAAAGCGCCGCCGTGCTGCCTGCCGCGGCGGGGATCATCCCCGAAGTCAAGGATAACCATGTCGGTTTCACCCTTACGAAACCGGGGCAGTACACCGTTGTATATAACGGCAGCGTGAACAAGGCTACCCATATCTTCGCCAATCCCTTGGAAACGGATATTCCCGATAAAAACGACCCCAACGTATTTTACATAGGGCCGGGCGAATGGTCGCTCGACGCCATTACGCTCAAAAGCAACCAGACCTTATATATAGCGGGCGGCGCGGTGCTGCATACGGTCGTGATCGCGGACAACGCCGCCAACGTGACGATCCGCGGCCGCGGCATGATAGACGGCTCGGACTATGCCGCGCATAACCAGCCCGGTTCCTACGCCCGCGTGCCCATCGACCTTCGCGGCTGCAAAAACATCACCGCCGAGGGCTTTATCCTCGCCAACTCGAATTGCTGGAACTTCAATTCGTTCTCGTCGGAAAACGCAACCATTACCAATGTTAAAATCATCTCCGGCCGTCAAAACGGGGACGGGTTTACCTTCCAGTCGTGCAAAAACCACACGGTGGCCGATTGCTTCGCCCGAACCTGGGACGACAGCTTGGTGCTCAAAAACTATTCCGGCTCCACGAGGGATATCACCTTTGAAAACGTACAGGTTTGGACGGATCTCGCCCAGTCCATGGAGATCGGTTACGAAACCAACAAGGGGCTTACCATCAACCCCGAAATCTCCAATGTTCTTTTCAAGGATATCACGGTGCTGTATAACTTCCACAAGCCGGTCATCAGCATCCACAACAGCGACGACGCGTATGTTCACGACATCACCTATCAAAACATCGTCGTGGAAAACGCCTTTATGCAGGGGGACAACGGCAACAACAACGAACTGATCGAAATGAGCCTGCAAAACTCCGGATGGTCTACCGTCACGGATGAGTTCGGCCGTATTGAAAACGTATTGATCGACGGATTGACCGTTATGAATACCATCGACGGGAAGGTGCCCGCGTCCCGCTTTTCCGGGCAAAGCGCCGAGAACATGATCACAGGCGTCACCCTGCGCAACATAAGCATCCTGGGCGTAAAAATCACCGATCTCAAAGCCCTCAAGGCTTCCGTAAACGAGTTTTGCGCCGGTATCACGGTGGAATAAGGAGGAGCCATGACTAAGAAGCTGACCGTCATTTTCTGCGCCGTCATCGCGGTTTCGATCCTTTGCGCCGCGATCGCGTTTTTTCTGCCGCCCGCGCGGCTTACGGACCCCGGTTTGACCATCGTAAAAGCCCCCGAGCAAAGCGCGGTTGCCCGACCCGAGGGCTTCCCCGACCCGGAGGCGAACTGGATCAAGCTGCCGGAAGGAACGAACCTTGCCGAGGGCAAAACGGTATCCGCCGGGGAGGTCACCGAGGTCTACGCCGCCGCCAACGCGACGGACGGCGAAACGACCACCTATTGGGAGAGCAAAGGCGTGCCCGCCGATATCACCATCGATCTAGGGGGTACCTATACCGTGCAAACGGTTGCCGTGCGCTTGAACCCCGCCCCCATTTGGGAGGCCCGTGCGCAAAACTTCGCGATTCTCGTAAGCGCCGACGGCGAAAACTTCACCGCCGTCGTCCCCGACACAAAATACGAATTCAACCCCGATACCGGCAATATGGTTCGCGTCGATTTCGCGCCTGCGCAGGCAAGCTATGTAAAGCTTTTCTTCTCCGCAAAGTCCTCCGCACGCTCCAACGGCGCGCAGGCGGCGGAAATTTTGGTTTTCGAATAGGGGCGAAAAATCCACACCTGTTTCGTTAAAAAGTCCTCCTTAAAGGCGTGTTGCGATAGAGAACTGTTGCGGCGCGCCTTTTGATTTGTTATTCTTTGTAAAGAGAAGCGGAACAGGAAAGAGATGCAGATGATTTATGTCGTCCCAGACAAGCGGGAATTTACAGAGGTGGCCCTATGGCAAACAAAGATAGCCTTTTATCTTTTTTTGAAGCAGAAAACAGGCGGGATTGGTCAACATACCGAAAGTTTCTCTCTCCCGATGTAATTTGGGTTCTATATTCTAGGGAATCAAAAACCACTGTAGGAATAGATGCTTACCTTGCTGCGATGACAGAAGCATATCAAGGCAGCGACAACACTTTCGTCTGTGAAAGCCTATATCAAAGCGGCGATGAGAATCGCATTGTCACCATTCTGAGGAATAATCTGGGCGAACGCTCTTGCGATGTCTTTGAGTTTTCCAACGGGCTTATTGTGAAAGAGTACGAATTTATTTTGGCCTGACGAAGCTACAGGCTGTATCGCGGAAGGCGCGATACAGCCTGTGGTTCTTTATGATACCATCGCGAATCGGAGGGCTTTTTACTATCCTATTTTACTTCCCATCCGCCGTGCGTGACCGTAACGATCGCCCTTTTCCCCCTAAGCGTCACGGGGAAACGCAGAGATATGATCTCCTTCGGCAGCCGAGGGTTCAGCTTAAGCTCGCCGTTTTGTACCGTAAGCCCCGCAAAGCCCAGCACGGCGATCATCCACGCGCCGCCGTTTGCCGCCGGGTGCGTGCCGCCGATATAGATTTCGCCCGCCCAGTGTTTGCCGCCGCCCGCCAAGTCAATGGAAGCCGTTTTCATAAAATGCGCCCACGCTAAATCCGGACGACCGATGCGGCAGGCCGTGAGCGCATACATGCACGCCGACAGGCTCGAGCCGTGCTCCGTGCGCGGCTCGTAGAAGCGCCAGTTGCGCTCCACCGTTTCCTCGGAAAAGAGCGTGGGGAAAAGCGCCATCATGGCGATCACGTCGGCTTGCTTGATGATTTGCGTGTGCGCCGCAACGCCGTGGTTGGTGCCCCAGTATTCCCGCGCGTCCAGCACCCTGCCCCGCACGGTATCCAAGGAGCAATCCTCCAATTTGAAATACCCGTCGAACTGTTCGATGAGCGCGGCTTGCGTAAAGCTTGGGCTTAGCTTGGGCGCAACGGCTTTCAGCAGCTTGAG
>JAJFTZ010000113.1 GCA_021372675.1 Eubacteriales bacterium | reverse complement strand
GGGGTCCCACCTGTTCCCATTCCGAACACAGTCGTTAAGCCCTTCTACGCCCAAGATACTGTGCTGGCAACGGCATGGAAAAATAGGTAGCCGCCGGATCCCATTCTAAAAAGAGCGACCTAACGGTCGCTCTTTTGCGTTCTTGTATAAACCAGATCGATAGATAGTTGATAAGTATGCCTAAATATATTATCATATGATTAATTGTTTATACAAAAGGAGAAAGGATATGAAGAAGAAGGAAAAGCTCCTCGTATGCGACGGGGCGCACCTCAATAAGGAACATGAGGAATGGCTGTTACGAGCAATCCCGAAGGAGGACGACGCGATCGATGCCGCGGAGCTGTTCAGCCAACTCAGCAGCTCTACGCGCATCCGGCTTTTGAGCATGCTCGCGCTGGAGAATCTTTGCGTATGCGAGCTTGCGGACGCGCTAAAAATAAGCCAGCCGGCGGTATCGCACCATTTAAGGCTTCTGCGCCAAAGCGGCGTGGTGCGCTTTAAAAAGGCCGGAAAACAGGTTATCTATTATATTAGCGAGGGCAGAATGGGAATGCTTACGCGCCACATCATCAACGATATTTTTACGTTCCGCCAGAAGGAGGAGGTGTGATGGAAAAGAAAGCGCTTCATTCCGATGCATGCTGTTCGGCGAACGATTGCTGCAAGGCGTGTGCGATCGCGAACGGCGAGCATGACCATGCATGTGAGCATGGCGGCTCGGAGCTTAAAAAAGAACTTGCGACACTTGCAGGCGGGGCCGTTTTATTTGCCATAGGACTTTTTTTAGAGGGAACCGCGGCAGGTTTCGTGCTTTTGCTGCTTGCCTATGCGCTCCTTGGCGTGCAGGTCGTATTCCGTGCCGTTAAGGGCCTTTTCTCGGGCAATTTCCTGGATGAAAACATGCTGATGAGCGTCGCTACGTTTGGCGCGCTCGCGCTTGGCGATACGGCGGAAGCCGCGGGCGTGATGCTCTTTTACCGTGTGGGCGAGCTTTTGCAGGAGCTTGCGGTGGACCGCTCGCGGCGCTCCATACAAGCGGCTATCGACATGCGCCCGGAAAAGGCGCGCGTGCTGCGCGACGGCGAAACAGAGGTGGAGCCGGAACTGGTGGAGGCCGGCGAACGCATCCTCGTGAAGCCCGGCGAGCGCATCCCGCTCGATGGCATCGTAGAAAGCGGGGAGAGCTATGCCGATCATTCCGCGATCACAGGCGAGTCGGCCCCGGTATTTTTAGAGGTAGGGAGCACGGCCGTATCCGGCGGTATCAACAAAAGCGGCGCGCTTACCATAAGGGTAACGGAGCGCTACGAGCGTTCCACCGTATCGCGCATCATGGAGGCGGTGGAGGACGCGGAAAAGAACAAACCGAAGCTGCAAGGCTTTATCACCCGCTTTTCGCACGTCTATACGCCAGCCGTGATCGTGCTTGCGGCGCTGGTCGCGTTTTTGCCTCCCGTTCTCGGCATGGGAGAGCTGAGCGTATGGGTACACAAGGCGCTCTTATTCCTCGTGATCTCCTGCCCGTGCGCGCTTGTTTTGAGCGTACCGCTCACCTTCTTTGCGGGCCTTGCCAACGCCTCCGCGCGCGGCGTGCTTTTTAAGGGGGCCAACATTCTCGAGACTATCGCGCGGGCGAAGGCCTTCGCGTTCGATAAAACAGGCACGCTCACCAAAGGCGTGTTTCGCGTCACGAAGATCGAGCCTGCGAACGGTTGGAGCGAAAAGGACATCCTCGCATACGCCGCAGCGCTCGAGCGCATGAGCACGCATCCCGTAGGGCGCGCGCTCGCGGAAGCGGACGGTGCGGGCTATGCCGCCGAAGGCGCGGAAGAGCTGGCCGGGCGCGGCATGCGCGGCACCGTTAACGGAAAAGCCGTGCTCGCGGGGAACGCGAAGCTCATGGAGCTTAACGGCGTCGCCGTGACCGGGGCGCGCGGTACGGTGGTATACGTTGCGATAGACGGCGCTTACACGGGCGCGGTTACGGTCGGCGACGAACTAAAGCCGGGCGCCGCGCAAGCGGTGAAGGCGCTCAAGGACAGGGCGGGTTATGTGGCCATGCTCACGGGCGATAACGAGGCGGCCGCGCACGAAACGGCAAACGCGGCGGGTGTGGATGAAGTATACTTTTCTTTGTTGCCTGAGGATAAGCTTACGGTGATGCGGCGTATCCGCGAAAAGCGCGGCACCACGGTGTTCGTGGGCGACGGCATCAACGACGCGCCTGTTCTGGCGGGAGCCGACGCGGGCTGCACCATAGGGCTTACGAGCACGGACGCCGCGGTGGAGGCAGCCGATCTCGTACTCATGCGCGACGATCTCTCGCTGCTGCCGCAGACCGTGGAGCTTTCTCGAAGAACCCTTTTTACCGCAAAGCTCAACGTTGCGCTGGCGCTTTTTATAAAGGCCGCGGTGATGGTGCTTGGGCTTCTCGGGTACGCCAAAATGTGGATGGCCGTATTTGCCGATGTGGGCGCGGCGCTCCTGTGCGTGCTGGTCGCGCTTACGCTGATGCCGGTGAGGAAAAAACGGTAGCGGATAAGCGGGCGTTTATAAAGGAAATCCCCTCCTCGGAGGGGATTTCCTTACTTTAAAAGCAATTCTCTATTTGTTGGCGTAAGCGAGCAATAGGTCTACCATCATGCCGTAGCTCTTCACGCCGTTCTCTTGGTTATTGAACTTGAGGTAATTATCGTTGACCTCCGTTACGGCTTCCTCGACGGGGCCTTCGAACGCGTCCCAGTAGACGTTGTAATCGGCGAGATCGCGCTTCATCCCGTCGCTGTAGGAGGCGTAGAGCGAAGCGTAAGCGGCGTAATCCGCCTCGTAGAGCTTGCTCGCGCAGTTGATGAGCGCCAGCATGACGCCAGAATAGGCGATGGCGGGGTCGTCGGAGTGGATACAGGCGAGGTAGGCCATGAAATTCGCCTCGTCCTCGCGCGCGATGCCCATATAGTGCGCCGTTTCATGCGCCGCGCTCGATATTAGAAGGAGCGCGGGCTGGCCCACGTTTACGTTCGGCTCGGCGGTAAAGGGGAAATAGACGCCCGCAAGCCCCGCGTAGGAAAGCCCCTCCGAATAGTAAACGGGCTTTGCAACAGTCGCGCCGGAAAGGAAAAGGTGGATGTCGCCATTTAGCGCCTCATAGGCGGCGGGAATTTCTGCAAACGCGCTTTCATAGCCGTCCGGCAGGTAAAAAACGCCTTTTTCGTTTTCACGCACCTGCGCGCGAAGCGACGCGGCCTTTTCCGCAAGCTCCTCGCTCAGCGCCTTGAGCTCTCCCACGGGCCGTTCATGTACGTTGAGGTTCATGGAGGCGGAAAGCGCGGGGCGCGCGTAGTTGAGGCCCCACACCGCGTAAAACACATTGAGCAAAACGCCCGCAGTCACACACAGCGACAATAGAAAGCCTACGAATTGCACAACGCGAACCTTACGGAAAATAAGCCCAATCAAAAGCGACAGGAGCGAGAACGTAACGATAAGCACGAGCGCGTAAAGCAAAAACTCCGCGAGCGAAAATTTTATGAACGAGGTTAAAAAGGCGATCGCACCGCTGATATGCGGGTAAACGCCGTTGGAAAAATTTTCTTCAATCCATTGCGGGTTTTTTGCCGCGAGGTCGGGGAGGTAAAGGCCGAGGGGGATTAAGATTAGCCATGGCAGCTTTTTCAACTGCCTGAGCCATGCGCCCCGCGCCTGGTCGTTTCTCTTTCGCATCGTTCCTCCGCCGCTTGTCCGCCCGCGCGGGGCGGGCGAAAGCGCTAAATAAAATCTTTTGTTATTATAGCATGAATACGGTCACAATTCGTGTCACAGTTGAAAACAAATGCCGCTTTCGTGGTTTTCAGCCGCTCGGCTGATATTTCTCCAAAAGCGCTCGCACCCATTCGTAAGCGGGCGCTTCTATCACCGTGATCGCCTCGAGGCCGCTTTCGGTGCCGGTGGGGAACATGTAAACCGTGGGTCCGTTTCTGATGCGCCCCGCGTACACCTGCGTGTAAAAGAGCGCGAACGGCAGATAGCCCTCGCGGTATACGAGCATAGTCACCCTGCCGCAGCTCATGGGCAAAAGCGCGTTGAGCGCGCCGTCCTTCTCCACGGGGATACCGTAGAATTCCGCCTTGCCGTTCGCGTCCGTAACGGAAAGCATATTTGCCTCGGGCAATACGATCGACGAGTTTTCGAGCGGACGCAGCGTATAGGCGTCCACCACGGTCACCTCCATATGCCCGCGCGGCTTTTGGAGCAGAAGGAAAACGAGAACGCCCACGGCGCAGACGAGCAGGCCGAAAATCACATAGAGCGCGATGCGCGGGCGCTTCGAGCCGGAAAGCACAATACCCGTAAGGATCACCCCTTCAAAATATAGTTCGTTCCCACGGCATTCTGTGGTATACTTAATAGCTGCGGACGCGCGGGACGCCGCAGCGCCGCCAAAGGGAAAGCTCGGCGCCGTACGGCGCCGCTCCTTATAAATTTATAGCTCTCGGAGGATGTTTATGAACCGTTATGAAAACAAGGCATGGCGCGAATCGATGCGCATACGGGTGGACTATAACAACATGATGGCCGATTTTGTAGGCGAGAAAGGCATCAGGAAGGCGCAACTCGAGGCGTCGGAAAGCGCCGCGCTTACCGCGCTTGCTGCGCTCGAGGAAAGGCGCGATCAAATGAAATGGCGCGACCTGCCTTACAGCCAAGGCGCCGTCGTGCGCGACATCAAGGCCGCGGCGGCGCATGTGCGCGAAAATTTCGATGCGTTCGTGGTGTTAGGCATTGGCGGCAGCGCCTTAGGCCCCATCGCGGTGCAGCAGGCGCTTTCTCATCTTCGCTACAACGAATTGAATAAGGAAAAACGCAATGGGCCAAAGCTCTATGTGGAGGATAACATCGACCCCGAGCGCATGGCGTCGCTGTTCGACGTGATCGACCTTGAGCGCACGGCGTTCAACGTCATCACAAAATCCGGCAGCACCTCCGAAACGATGGCGCAGCTTTTATTGGTGGTAAACCTTCTCAAAAAACGCTTGGGCGATAAATGGACGGAGCATGTGATCGCCACCACCGACGAAAAAAAGGGCAACCTCATCAAGATCGCGCAGGCGAACAACCTCCGCACCTTTTATGTGCCCGACGGCGTAGGCGGCAGGTTCAGCGAGCTTTGCCCGGTGGGGCTTCTCGCGGCCGCGGTGTGCGGCGCGGATATCGACGAGCTTCTCGCGGGCGCTGCGTATGCCGACGAGATATGCAAGGATACAAACGTTTGGGCTAACCCCGCCGCCGTGGCGGCGCTTCTTGAAAAGCTCGCGATGGACGCCGGCAACAACATAAGCGTGATGATGCCCTATGCGGATTCCCTAAGGTACGTTGCGGATTGGTACGCGCAGCTTTGGGCGGAATCCTTGGGCAAGGCAACGGATCGAAGCGGCGCGCGCGTAAACTGCGGGCAAACCCCCGTGAAGGCGCTCGGCGTGACCGACCAGCATTCGCAGGTGCAGCTTTATACCGAGGGGCCGTTCGATAAGGTCGTCACCTTTTTGCGCGTGGGCGAGTTCAGGCAGAACGTCGTGATCCCGCGCGCGTTCGACGAGCTGCCCGATGTGGCGTTTTTGAGCGGGCATAGCTTCAACGAGCTAATCCAATCCGAGCAGCGCGCCACCGAATACGCGGTTTTAAAGAGCGGGCATTTGAACAAAACCATCACCGTGCCCGAGGTGAACGCGTTCACGGTGGGGCAGCTTCTCTACATTTTCGAGGTGCAGACGGCGCTTGCGGGGGAGCTTTTAAATATCGACGCGTTCGACCAACCCGGCGTGGAGGAGGGCAAAAACGCCACCTACGCGCTTTTGGGCAAGCCCGGCTACGAGCAGAAAAAGGCGGAGCTCGACTTAGTGCCCCGCAAAAACACACGGTATACCGTATAAAAAAGCCTTGGGCTGCGGCGTTTTCTTGCGTCGCAGCCTAAGGACTTATGAGCGTTTTGTGAATATCGGAGCCTTGCGCTTTCGCTTGCCGCAAAAATACGCTAAAATCTAGTTGATCCAAAAAGCACGCGGCCGTTTGCCGCGGGGGAGGACGTTATGCTAAAAAGAACCGTCGCGCGGGTGCTGATCGCGTTGATGCTTCTGGTAAGCGCTGGCTGCGCGAAGGAGCCGGCGTCCACAGCGCCTACGGAGCCGCCCGCGTCCGAGGCCGTGGAACAAACGCCTGCGCCCACGGGGAATAACGCGCCGCGCCTGATCGGCTTTGTGATCGCCGACGACGGCGCGATCGGGAGCTATATGGCGATGTACGGTTTTTTGCATACGGCGGAGATTCTCGGATACCCGGCCAAGCTCTACCGCGCCTCGGGCGGCGAGGCAGCGAAGAACGCGGTTTCAGAGGCGGTGGCGGACGGCTGCAAGGGGCTTCTCGTGCTGAACCCCAACGGCGTTAACGACGAGGCGGTGCGCCTCGCGGCGCAAAGCGGCATCCACGTGATCGTGCCCTACGACGCGTGCGGCGTGGAGGGGATCGACGCGAACATCGTGGCGGATACCTCCGAGTACGTGGAGGAGGTGGCGCGGGGCCTGAGCGTGCGCATGACCGAGCGCGGCCTCAAATCCGGCCGTATCCTCGTGTACGGAAACGATACGTCCGCCGTTTACGCATCGTTTGTGGAGGATATTCAAGCATACTATCCGCAGTTTGGCGTAACGTCGTTCGACCGCGCCGCGGCGGACGACGAAGCGGCTATCGACGAGCTCGCGCGGTTTTTGCTCTACAACCGCGATATCAAGGGCATGTACGTTGCGGATTCAAACCTTGCCTCCATTGCCGTGAAGGCGCGCGCAAGGGCAAAGAGCATTTTTGAATCCTCGGGCACGCCGTCGCCCACGCCTTCGCCGTCGCTTGACCCAAACGTTACGCCGTCGCCCACGCCCAACCCGGCGCTTTTAAAATCCATTACGATCACGGTGTTCGCGAGCGGCTTAAGCGATGAGAACTACGCGCTTTTCAACGGCAGCGATATCTATGCGCTCTGTATCGAGCCTTATTACGAGGCCGTGGCGCAATCTACGATGACGCTCGATAAGCTTCTGCACGGCGATACGGTGCCCGCGGTGTCGCGCGTGAACCGCCCCATCGCCTATGCGGATACCATCGATAAGTATCTGGCGATCCAACAACAGGTGAAGGATTTGTTCGGCTTGAGCTGAAACCCGCTTTATGATCGATAAAAAGTTATTGAAACGAATCGACTGGTTCACGCTTCTGCTTGTGCTCGTGCTGTTTTGCATCGGGCTTGTGAGCATGGCGAGTATTATGGCCACGCCCTTTTCCGGCGAGGAAAGCGCCGTCGGCGACTATATGCAAAAGCTGAACCTCGCCTACGTCAAGCGGCAGGCCGCCAGCTTCTTGATTGGCTTCGCAGCGTTTCTCGTGGTAATCGTTTTCGATTATCAAATTTTGAAGCCCTTCATCAAATACATCTATATCGCCAACGTGGTGCTTCTCGGTATACTTTTCCTCGCGGAAAAGCAAAGGGGCATACACGGCTGGTTTATGATCGGCAGCGACCGCGCCATACAGCCGGCGGAGCTGTGCAAGATCAGCATCATCATCATGCTCGCTAAGGTCGTTTCCCAATCCATGGATAAAAACGACGGCAGGCTTAGGGGCTTTTCATCGGTGCTCGAGGCGCTCGCCTATTGCATGGGCCCGGCTGTGCTCGTAATATTGCAGCCCGACTTCGGGACGGCGTTCGTGTACATCTGCATTATGATCTTCGTGTTTTTCGTCGCGAGGATAGGGTGGGGCTACATCATCGCCGCTGGCGGCGCGCTGGCGGCGGGGCTGCCGCTCGCGTACTTCTTTTTGATGAAGCAGGATCAGCGGGATCGCATCAACGTGTTCCTCGACCCGTCGCTCGACCCTACGGACAAGGGCTACAACGTGCTTCAATCGAAGATCGCCATCGGCTCGGGCCAGCTTTGGGGCAAGGGCTTTTTCTCGCCAGGCACTATGGCGCAGCTCCGCTTCGTGCCCGAGCGCCATACGGATTTTATCTTTGCGGGCATTGTGGAGGGCATCGGCTTCGTGGGCGGCACCGCGATCATCGTTCTCTACTTTGTATTGATCTTCCGCTGGCTCTACGTGGCGCTCAAGGCTAAGGATAATTTCGGCACCTGTCTCGTGATAGGCGTTATGGGCATGCTTATCGCGCACGTATTTGAAAACATAGGCATGACCATCGGCCTCATGCCGGTCACAGGCATTCCGCTGCCGTTCATCAGCTACGGAGGCTCCAACCTTTTGACGAATCTCATCGGTGTGGGGCTCGTTGTGAACGTGTGGATGCGAAGGCCGCAAAAACGGTAGAAACCGCATATAATGGCGACCCCCCTGTCATATATATAAGCGTGTTATATGACAGGGGGTTTTCGTATGCCGGTCGAGCGGATGGAGCTGACGGAATTCGTGGTCGATAAGCCGGGCGGAAAGCGCTTTTCGCGCGGCTCGAGAGGCGCCGGAAAACGCGGGCGCGGTGCGCAGACGGACGCGCGCTCCATGTTCGTGAAGCTCGGCATCTGCGCGCTGATGTGCGCGCTGGTGCTTTTGTTGAGCGCCCTTCAAAATAAGGCGAACAGCGCCATAAGCGCCAACAACGACGATGCCTACGGGCCGAAGCAGATCGACGAAAGCCTTGGCAAGCTCAAGTTCGTGGAGCTTCCCGGCATCCTCGAGGTGTTCGCGGCTTCGGATAAGCTTGCCGTGGACGTTAGCTACGACGCCGCGGAGCTCATCGGCGATAATACCACGCTCATGTTCGTGTCCTCCGCCAAGCAAACGGTGAGTCTGCCTGTAGACGGGCGCGTAAAGGCCATAGGTGCGGATGAACAGCTCGGCAATTACGTGTGCGTCGTCTCCGCAAACGATTCGGAATTCCAATATTACGGCCTTTCGAGCATCACCGTGGAGGAGGGGCAAACGCTCAAGGCGCTCGACAGCCTCGGCGTGATCGAGGCGGGCGGGTCGCTGTTCATCAAGGTGAACGTAAGCGGAAGGCCGGAGGATCCCACGCAATTTTTCGATATGGGGGAGGATGGCCTATAATAAGGCTCGGGCAAATCGGGAATACGGCCTTACGCAGCAGCCCGCTCGTGCTGCTGCTTATCTTTTTCGCCTTTATAAGCGATAATCTCATAAGCCTGCTGCTTGCATTTACGGCGCTTTCGCTGCACGAAATCTGCCACGCGCTCATGGCGCGGGGCTTGGGGTATGAGATAAGCGCGATCGAGTTCGAGCCGTTCGGCTTTGTGGCGCGCTTAAGGGAAAGCGCCATGGATCGCTGGGATGAGCTTTTGATCGCATCGGCAGGCCCGCTCTTCAGTCTCGTGGCCGGCATGGTTTTTCTTGCGGCAAGAAGCGCCGCTTTAAAGGGCTTTCCCTATTTTGAGGAATTCGGGCGCATCAACCTTTGGATCGCCGCGGTGAACCTCCTCCCGGCGCTCCCGCTCGACGGCGGGCGCGCCGCCAAGGCTGCGCTCTCGGCTTTTCTCGGCGAAAAAAGCGCGGTGCGGCTTTTGGGCGGCTTTGGAATGGCAGCGGGGCTCACCTTCGCCGCGCTCGGCATAGGGGCGCTGCTCAAGGGGAAAATGAACCTTACGCTCCTCGTTTGGGGCCTTTTTCTGCCGTTCGCCGCGCTCCGCGAAATCCGTACTTTAAGGGCATATCGGCTTTCCGCCATGATACGGCGCTCGGCAAGCCTTAAAAGCGGCGGCGCGGCATCCGTAAGGTATGTGGCGGTGCACCGCTCGCTTCGCGCGCGGGAGGCCTTAAAGCTTTTCGGCGACGGCCGCTATGTTGCGCTCTATGTGGTGGATGACGATATGAGAAAGCTCGGCGAGCTCGACGAGGCTTCGCTTTTATTCGGGCTTTCGAACTTGGGGCAGGAGGCGATCTTGGACGATATATTAAAGCGGCATTGAGGCGCTTCGTTGACCGAAGCTATGTTTTGGTGTTAAAATGAAGCGACTGAAAAAGTCCGGAGGATGCCTTGGATCATACTTTGCTTGAAAGCCTTTTCGACCGCGTGGAAAAACCCGCAAGATACGCCGGCGGGGAACTGAACCAAATCGTAAAGACCGACGCGCCCGTAAAATTCGCGCTTTGCTTTCCCGACGTGTACGAGATCGGCATGTCGCACCTCGGCTCGAGAATTCTATATAACATCGTCAACCGCAGGGAGGATGCGCTCTGCGAGCGCGCTTTTGCGCCGTGGCCGGATATGGAGGCGCTTTTGCGCGAGCATAAGCTCGGCGCGTTTTCGCTGGAAACGCACAGGGATCTCCGTGATTTCGATATCGTGGGCTTTTCCTTTCTCTACGAAATGTGCTATACCAACATGCTCACGATGCTCGAGCTTTCGGGCATACCGTTTTACGCGCGCGAGCGCGGTTCGGACATGCCCCTTGTGATAAGCGGCGGCCCCTGTGCCTGTAACAGCGAGCCCGTGGCGGATTTTATAGACGCCGTTCTCGTGGGCGACGGCGAGGAGATCATCGGCGAATTCATAGACGTTTTTTTGCGCGAAAAAACCGCGGGTGCCTCAAAGCGCGAGCTTCTTTTGGCCCTATCTAAAATCGAGGGCGTTTACGTGCCATTGTTTTACGAGCCGCGCTACGACGCAAACGGTATGTTCGCGCGCATGGAAAAGCTCGAGCCTGCCGCGCCCGACCGCGTGCGAAGGCGCGTCGTAGAAAACCTCGACGCGGCCCAGTACATAGGAAAGCCCATCGTACCCTTCATGCCCATCGTGCACGACAGGCTCGCCTTGGAGCTTTTTCGCGGCTGTACGCGCGGCTGCCGCTTCTGTCAGGCGGGGTACATCTACCGCCCCGTGCGCGAGCGCAAGCGCGAAACTCTCATGGAGCAGGCGCGCGGTCTCGTAAGCTGCACGGGCTACGATGAGGTATCTTTATTTTCCCTGAGCACGGGCGACTACTCGGAAATTCACGAGCTTGTGCCGGAGATCATCGGGGCGTTTAAGGAGCAGCGCGTTTCCGTTTCGCTTCCTTCGCTTCGCATCGACTCGTTTTTGAAGGACGATCTCGTTGAAATGCAGTCCGTCCGCAAGGCGGGGCTCACGCTCGCGCCGGAGGCCGGTACGCAAAGGCTCCGGGATGTTATCAACAAATGCGTTGCCGAGGACGACCTGCTTCGTAGCGTGGGCGACGCGTTCGAGGCGGGATGGACGGGCGTGAAGCTGTATTTTATGATCGGCCTGCCCACGGAGACCGACGAGGATATTTTGGGCATCACCGACCTCGCAAAAAAAGTGGTGGGCGTATACTACGCGCTGCCCAAAGAAAAGCGGGGGAAGGGCTTCCGCGTTAACGTAAGCGCCTCCTCGTTTGTTCCAAAGCCCTTTACGCCCTTCCAATGGGAGGCGCAAAACGTTAAGGCGGAGCTTATGCGCAAGCAGCAGCTTTTGAGAAATGCCTTAAGGAGCATCCGCGGCGTGGAGTTTTCTTACCACGAGCCGGACGTAAGCATTTTAGAGGCCGTGTTCGCGCGCGGCGACAGGCGGCTTGCCTCCGTGCTCGCGGCGGCCTATAAAAACGGCGCGCGTTTCGATTCGTGGGACGAGCACTTCAAGCGCCCCGCGTGGGAGGCCGCGTTTGCCTCCTGCGGCGTCGATCCCGCTTTTTACGCGCACCGGCAAAGGGATGAAAATGAACCTTTGCCTTGGGCGCATATCGATATGCTCGTTACGGAAAAATATTTGAAAGCGGAAAACCGCCGCGCGCACGAAGCGGAGCTTACGCGCGATTGCAGGCTTGCCTGCAACGGTTGTTTTGGTGAACGCTGTGCGGATTATTGCAAGGTTTGAAAAAACTGCCCCTGTGCGCTTCGTATCGCATTTGGACGTGCAAAGGCTTTTTCAGCGCGCATTTCGGCGCGCGCTTATTCCCGCCGCCTATTCGCAGGGCTTCAACCCGCATCCCGTGCTCGCGTTCGCCACGGCGCTCTCTACGGGCTTCACGAGTTCGGCCGAATGGCTGGATTTAAAGCTCGAGCGGGAAATAGAGCCGGATGACTTCATAAAGCGCGTGAATACGGCGCTGCCCGCCGGCTTTCGCGTGATTAAGGCTGCGCTCGCGGAGGACGCACTGCCCGCGCTTAGCGCGCTGATGTGCGCGACGGGTTATACGGTGCGCTTTTTATGCGAACCCGATGCCGACGCGTTAACAACCGCCATTAGGTCGCTTCTTGGCGGCGAGATCGTGGTGAACAAAAAAACCAAGGCGGGCAGGAAGGACGTGGACCTTCGCCCGCAGCTTTATGAAATGGTCTTTTTTGCGGATAGGCTCGCGGTAACGGGCGAGGCGAGCGCGCAGGGAAGCCTGAGCGTAGATTTGCTGATGGAAGCGCTCTTTGCGCGGCTTGGAACGGAGTATCCCTATTCGGTGCACCGCGATGCGCTTTTTTCCAAGGATGGGCGCATCATGCCGCGGTTTGAGGCGGAAAAATACGAACGATAAGAGCTTCGGCTTTTTAAAATTACAGGGAGCTTAAAATGGGCAGGGAGATCATCGTCGATATCAACCCCTATCAGACGCGCGTGGTGCTCCTGGAGGACGGTACGCCCGGCGAAATCTTCATCGAGCGGCGCGGGCGCGAACGGCTTGTAGGCAACATCTACAAGGGCCGCGTCCAAAACGTGCTGCCGGGCATGCAGGCGGCGTTTGTGGACATAGGCCTCGAGCGCAACGCCTTTTTGTACGCGGGCGATATCACCGTGGATAGGTCCGACTTCGTCTTCGACGGCGCGGCGGCCGATATGCGCGATTTCTCGCCGAATATCCGCGACATCGTGAAACCCGGGCAGGAGATCATGGTGCAGGTATTGAAGGAGCCGGTCGGCACGAAGGGCGCGCGCGTCACCACGCACATCACGCTTCCCGGCCGAACGCTCGTTTTGATGCCGTCGGTCAACTATGTGGGCGTATCGCGCCGCATTGAAAACGAAGGCGAGCGTACGCGCCTCAAGGAGGCCATGGAGCGCCTGAAGCCCGAGAATATGGGCGTGATCGTCCGCACCGCCGCCGAGGGGAAAACGGAGGAGGAATTCAGCGCGGACGCACAGTTCCTCGCGCGCCTATGGGAGCGCATCCGCCAAAAAGAAAAGCTGTCGCCCGCACCCAGGCTCATCCACGCGGAGGAGCCGCTCATCTTCCGCACCATACGCGATCTGTTCACGCCCGACGTGGAGCGCCTCGTCATAAACGACAGGGAGTTCTTCGAACGCGTGCAGATCGTGGCGGGCATCCTTTCGCCCGCGCTTCGCGACCGCGTGGAGCTTTGCGACGGCGTTCCCGATATGTTCGACGCGCTTGGCCTCGAATCGGTGATCGACAAGGCGCTTGCCCGCAAGGTCTGGATGAAAAACGGCGGCTATATCATCATCGACCAGACCGAGGCGCTCACGACCATCGACGTGAACACGGGCAAATATGTGGGCAGCAACGACAATTTGCAGGAGACCATCACCGAGACCAACTGCGAGGCGGCAAGGGAGATCGCGCGGCAGCTGAGGCTTAGGGATATCAGCGGCATCATCATTGTGGATTTCATCGACATGGATGAGATCGCCGATAAGGAGCGCGTGCTCGAGACGCTCAAGGCGGAGCTCAGGAAGGATCGCACCAAATCGAACGTGCTCGGCATTACGCAGCTTGGGCTTGTGGAAATGACCCGTAAAAAAACGCGCCAGTGCATCAGCCACACGCTGCAAACACCCTGCCCGTACTGCGGGGGAGACGGAAAGGTGCTTTCACCCGAAACGGTGCTGATGAAGGTCCGAAAAAAGCTCATGCTCGCCTACCGCGAGGAGGAAGCGCAAAACTACCTCGTGCGCGTGCATTCGAGCGTCGCGCGCATCATCGAGGAAAACCATACGGAGGACGCGCCGCTTTTGCCGGCATACGAGGGGAAAAGCGCCTATGTGCTGGCGGACGACACGATGCACGCCTCCGCCTACGAGGTGTGCGCCATCTGCTCCGGTGAGGAACTCGAGCGGGCGCGGGAAAACGGGAAACGCTATTGAGCGGGGGAGAGCTATGTGGCCTTTGATCTGGCCGATCTTGGTCGTTGTGGGAGCAAATGCATTCTATAACGTGATCGCAAAAACGACGCCGAAGGGAATCGACGCGTTCGCGTCGCTTTCGGTCAGCTACTTGGTCGCCGCGGCCGTATCGGCGGTTATGTTTTTTATCACCGGAGCCCAAAAAAACCTGGGCGTTGAGCTCGCTAAGGCGAACTGGACGACGATAGCGCTGGGTGTTTTCATCGTAGGGCTGGAGTTTGGCACCATCCACATGTATCGCGCGGGCTGGAAGGTGAGCGTCGCCTCGCTGGTCGCCAACATCAGCCTCGCGTGCGTGCTGCTGCTGGTAGGGCTAATGCTTTACAAGGAACACGTTACGCTTCGGCAGGTCATCGGCATAGCCGTATGCGCGGCGGGCCTTTTTTTGATCGGCAAATGATCGTGAAACGGACGCTAGGCTGGGGGGGAGAACGCGTGGGCTACACCGTAAAGCCGCTTACAAAGGAGCTTGCGCAGAACTTTGTCGATTATCTTTCCGGGTTGGATTTCGGCTACGCGCCGCATTGGGCGGGCTGCTTTTGCCGCTACTATTTTCTTGATAATACGCAGGAGGAATGGGTGTGCCGCACCGCGGAGCAAAACCGCGAAGAAGCGCTTCGGGAAATTGCGGCGGGAACCATGCGAGGCTATCTTGCTTATGACGGCGAAACATGCATCGGCTGGTGCTGCGCCGATACGCTCAATTCGCTTTAAACGCCTAAAAACAGAGCTTTGCTCCTGCGCAGAGGGTTTCCGCGCGTTAGGCTGCAGCGCCGTGTACGCCGCGCCGTTCGAACTTTTGAAAGAGCCGGTGAAGCAATACAGGGGAACGCGTGCCATGTACCTCGAGCTTGGCTTTAAAGAAATCGAGCGCCGAGACAGCCTGAGCGTGATGCGTTTGGGATTTTAGCTTTTCGGCGCCAAAAAGCCGCTCCGTATACTTACGGAGCGGCTTTTTACGAAGGCTTGCGCTATACGTTTGCGCAGGTCAGCTTGCGCTCTCAAACTGGCTGTAATATAGCTCCGCGTAAAAGCCCTTTTTCTTAAGAAGCTCCTCGTGCGTGCCCTGCTCCGCGATGCCGCCGTCGCGCATCACCAAAATAAGGTCGGCGTTGCGGATGGTGGAGAGGCGGTGGGCGATCACGAAGCTCGTGCGGTTTTTCATAAGGTTATCCATCGCTTTTTGGATGAGCACCTCGGTGCGCGTATCCACGCTGCTCGTCGCCTCGTCGAGGATGAGAATTTCGGGGTCCGCAAGGATGGCGCGCGCGATGGTCAAAAGCTGCTTTTGACCCTGCGAGATGTTGTCCGCCTCCTCGTTGAGCACCATGTTGTAGCCGTCGGGCAGCGCGCGCACGAAGTGATCCGCTTGCGCCGCCTTCGCGGCGCGGCGAAGCTCTGCGTCGGACGCGTCGAGCTTGCCGTAGCGGATGTTATCCGCGATGGAGCCGTTGAAAAGCCAAGTATCCTGCAGCACCATGCCGAACAGCGACCTCAGCTCGTCGCGCTTGAAGTCGCGCACATCGTGCCCGTCGAGGGTGATCTTGCCGCCGCTGACGTCGTAAAAACGCATGAGAAGCTTTACCATGGTGGTCTTGCCCGCGCCCGTGGGGCCTACGATGGCTACCTTCTGGCCGGGCTTTACATCGGCGCTGAAACCGTGGATCACGGTTTTTTCCGGGTCGTACCCGAACGATACGTTTTCAAAGCGCACGCCGCGCGAGAGGGTCACGCAAGCGGCCGTATCCGGCTCGCCCGTGCGGTTGACCGAAAGCGCGTTTTCCGCCTCCTTCACTTCTTCCTCTTCGCCGAGGAACTCGAACACGCGCTCCGCCGCGGCCGCCGTCTGCTGTAAAACGTTGGAGATGTTGGCGATCTGCGCGATGGGCTGCGTGAACGAGCGCATGTATTGGATAAACGACTGTATGCCGCCCACCGTGAGCATGCCGTTCGCGGCGTAATAGCCGCCGAGCATGCACACCGCCACATACGAAAGGTTGCCCACAAAATTGGTGATGGGCATCATAAGGCCCGAGAGGAAGTTTGCTTTCCAAGCGGAGCGGTAGAGGGCGTCGTTGTATTCCCCGAAGGCCTTTTCGGAATCGGCTTCGCCGTTGAACGCCTTGATGACGACATGGCTGCCGAACATCTCCTCCACATGCCCGTTGACCTTGCCGAGGAAGCTCTGCTGGTTGATGAAGTGCCCCTGCGACTTTTTCACCACGAAGACGACCGCGAAAAGCGTGAGCGGCAGCATGATGAGCGCAAACAGCGTGAGCTGCCAGCTGATGGAGAACATCATTACCGTGATGCCGATAAGCGACGTGAGCGAGGTAATAATCTGCGTCATGCTCTGGTTGAGCGTTTGGCTTATGGTATCCACGTCGTTGGTGATGCGGCTCAACACCTCGCCGTGGGTGGTGGTATCAAAAAACTTCAGCGGCAGCTTATGTATTTTCCCGTTGATGTCGCTGCGGAGCTTTTTTGTGACGTTGGCGGTGACGGACGACATCACAAAGCCCTGCAAATACGAAAGCAGCGCGCTCACGAGATAGAGCGTCATCAGCTTTACCATGATGTCTTTGATTTTATCGAAATCTATGCCGCCCGTTCCCGCGATTTTCGCCATAAGGCCCGTAAAGAGCTCATCGGTCGCCGTGCCTAAAACCTTCGGCCCGATGATGGAAAACACCGTGGAGGCGACAGCGAGCGTCCAAACGATGAGGATGGTCCACTTGTATTTGCCTAAGTAGCCCATAAGCTTGCCGATAGCGCCTTTGAAATCCTTCGCTTTTTCGCCCCGCATCATGCCGCGTGGGCCGCCGGGGCCCATGGGGCCGAAGCCGCGGCGCATCTGCGCCGGACGGTTCGCGTTGCCCGTATGGTTATTCTGTTGCGTGCTCATGCCAATTCCTCCTGCGAAAGCTGCGACGAAGCGATCTCGTAATATTCCGGGCAGGTCTTTAAGAGCTCGCTGTGCGTGCCGCGGCCTACGATCCTGCCCATGTCGAGCACTAAAATCTGCTCCGCGTGCATGATGGTGCTGACGCGCTGCGCCACAATGATGACGGTGCTTTCGCCCGTGTGCTCCTTGAGCGCCTTTCGAAGCGCCACGTCGGTTTTAAAGTCGAGCGCGGAAAAGCTATCGTCAAATACGAAGACCTCCGGATTTTTCGCAAGAGCCCGCGCGATGGAAAGGCGCTGTTTCTGCCCGCCGGATACGTTCGTGCCGCCCTGCGCGATTTCGTAGGAGAACCCTCCCGGCAGTTCGCGGATAAACTCCTCGGCCTGCGCGACCCGCGCGGCCGAAACGATCTCCTCCTCGGCCGCTTCCTTTCTGCCGTAGCTGACGTTGCTCGCCACCGTACCCGAAAGGAGCACGCCCTTTTGCGGCACGTAGCCGATCTTGCCGCGAAGCTCTTTTTGGTTCACCTCGCGCACGTCGCGGCCGCCTACGAGTATCTGGCCGGAGGTAACGTCGTAAAAGCGAAGCAGCAGGCTTGCGATGGTGGATTTGCCCGAACCCGTGGAGCCGATGATGGCGGTGGTCTCGCCGGGCCTTGCGGTAAAGGTGATATCGCTGAGGGTGTTGTCCTCGGCGTTGTCGTAGCGGAAATTCACGTTTTTAAACTCCACAAGCCCCGCTTTTGCCTTGTCGAAGGGCAAAGCGTTCTCGGGATCGACAATGGACGGCTCGGAATTTAAAACCTCCGCGATGCGCCCTACGGAGACCAAGGCGCGCGGCACGAAGATGAACATCATGGAGATCATTAAAAACGACATGATGACCTGCATGGCGTATTGCATGAACGCCATCATATCGCCGATCTGCATGGCGGAATCGGCGATACGGTGCGCGCCGATCCAAACGATCAAAAGTACCACGCCGTTCATGATAACGTTCATGGCGGGCATCATGTACACCATCACACGCGTTACGAACAGGTTGATGTCGGTCAAGTCCGCGTTGGCTGCCTCGAAGCGCTCGGTTTCGTGCTTTTGCGTGCCGAAGGCGCGTATCACCATAAGGCCGCTCAGGTTTTCGCGCGCGACGAGGTTGAGCCTATCCACGAGCTTTTGAATGGCTTTGAACCGCGGCAGCACCACGGAGGTGACCACCATCACCACGCCTATGAGCACCACGACCGCCGCCGCGATGATCCAGCTCATGGAGGCGGATTTTTCGACCGCCATGATCACGCCGCCGATAGCCATGATGGGCGCGTAGCATACGAGCCGTATCCCCATCGTTAAAAGCATTTGTATTTGGGTCACGTCGTTGGTGCAGCGGGTGATGAGGGAGGCGGTGGAGAACTTATCGAACTCGGCGTTGGAAAAGCTTTCCACGCGCGCAAACACGTCCTTGCGGATATTGCGTGCAACGCCCGCCGCGATGCGGGAGGAGATAAGGCTCACAAGCACGGTGGCGACGCCGCTCAAAAGCGCGATGCCGAGCATCATAAGCCCAACGTTTAAAATGTACCTCGTCTGCATGGCGGAAACGTCCGCGCCAAGCTCCTCATATAAAAGCTTCGCGAGCATGATGCCGCTTTGCGTTTTAAGGCTGCTGTCGCCCTGTACCGCCTCCTCGTGCGCAGTGAGGATGGACTCGCGCGGTATCATGTCGAGCCGCGCCTGCATGGCGTAGAGCCTTGTAATGTCCACGCCGCCCAAGCTTGTTTCCGTTTGAGCGCCTTCCGCGGCGGCTTGGCCCTGCTGTGCGTTCGCCTGACGCATGAAGGTGACGAGCGTCCACGTGGCGTTTTCAAACGCGCTGTCAAGCGCGGGGGCGTCCGTGCCGAGCCTTATGTAAAGCTCCTCCTGCGCGTTCGCGTAAAGCTCGCGGTAGCTCTTGCCGTTTTCACCGAGCGCGGAAGCGCTCGTAAGCGCATAGCCGGCGTCCGTAAGCGCGCGTTCCGAATCGGACATGAAGGTCTTCATAAGCTTCATACCCTCCGCGCTCAGCGCGTCCGGCGCGGCATGTTCGACGCCGCTTTGCTGTATGCCGACGTTGACGATCTTGGACATGTAGTTGGGCAGGTTCAAATCCGCCATCGCCTGTAAAAACAGCAAGGCGAGCGCCATGAAAAAGCCCCCGAGAAACGGGGTGAGGTAACGGAATATCCTTTTCAAGTACGGGGTTCTCCTTCCAAAGCTTTTTCAGCGTTTTCACGCATGATCTCGTCGGTAACGTCCGAAAGCCTGTTAATAAGCTCGATGAGCTTTCGGGTATTTTCCTCGCCGAAGCGCCGTATGCCCTCCTCCATCAGCCCGTGCATATGCGCTTTTGCGTTCGCGAGTATTTCGCGCCCCTTCGGGGTTAAGCTGACCATAACCTTGCGGCGGTCGGCTTTATCGGGCTCCCGCACGATCAGTCCCTTCGCCTCGAGCGCGCTGAGCATTTGGGAGATCGCGGGCTTTGAAAAATCCAAGCGGTTTTGTATATCGGAAACGGACGCGCGATCTGCGCCGCAAAAGGGACCGCCCTCGATCCGGCTTAACACGAAAAACTCGCTTCGCCGGATGTTGAGCGCGGGGGGAAACGGTATTTCCTGTTTCCGAAAACGCATCGCCGCGCGCATCAGTTCCACCGATAAGGATATCATAGCATCACCCTAAAAATTAGTTTATGCCATAAACTATTAAGGCACTTAATGATTTTAGTGCGTTTTGCTGCGCGCCGCAAGAGCGCGGCGTGAACAATATGTGAAATCACAAAGGAACAAATGGGGCAAATACCGGCTTACCCGCGCGCCAAAAACAAAATGCCCGCAAGGCGGGCCTTTGCGGGCGGGGGAAGGGGAGGATTTACGCCGCTTTAGTTTTTCGGCCCCGGCGCTTTCACCACGATGAGCTCCAGCGTGTCGGGGTAGAGGTTTCTCACGTGCATCTTGGTTTGAAAAGGGATTTTTATCATGGTGCCGGCCTCGTATTCGTTTGGCGCCTGATCGTTGAGCGCGATGTTGAGCCTGCCGCGCACGACGGTCATATAAACGGTCGCGTTGGTGTCGTGTACAGGCAGCCCTTCGCCCTCGGGCAGCACCATATGGAGGTAGTGGATGGCGTCTTCGAGAAGAATTCTTTCGATGGCCTTTTCGTTGCCGGTGGATAGCTTATATATCTGCTCTATCATGTGAGCACCTCCTAATTATTTGGATATCCCGATCTTCTGCCTTAAGTGTAGCGGGTAGAGGAAAGGAGGTCTGTTGGAAATACAACAAAACTAAAGAAAGCGGGGAATTCTTACGAACCCCCGCTTTCCTTAATCCGTGTAGCAGACGCTATCCTATGGCATAAAAAAGACCTGCCAGTTGTTCCGCGATGTTCTCGTTAATGCTGCATATCGTGATGCTTGCCATATAGTTTCCCTGCTTCATGCAGACAAGCGATTCATATAAGGGAACCCCCGAAAGCTCTCCGGTTATGGAAATGGCGGTTCTGGAAGCCCCGGCAAAATCAAGCGGGGTCTTTTCAAGGGCAATATTTTCGATGCCCGAGGATTCCAATGACTGCTGAAGGTTTTCCATAGCAAGATCGATGTACTTATCTTCATCTAAGGCAAAGCCGTATACGACACCGAGGTTTTCGAACAGGATATTTATGGTCGCAAGCCCGTCGGACGATGCGGCGTACATATCGAAAACGACTTTACCGCTGTCCGCCGATTCCCGGAACGTTTTGAAATATCTTTATCCTGAATAGCGTCGGCCGTGATCCCGCTGAGCTGAGCAAGCTGATCATCGCCGTAGAACGTCCAGTTTTCATCCAGCTTGCAGCCTATTTTCAAAAAGTCGTTCGTATAAACCCCGCCGTTTGCGGAGCCCATTTCGTACGCGCTTTCCTCCGGTACAGGCGACGCGGCATCGGGAGAAGGCGATGCGGAATTTGCGTCGCCCGCACCCGCTGTGTTTCCCGCATCCGTCACTTTCCCGGAGATATCCGTGCCGCCGCATGCGGTAAAAAATAAAGCCAGAACTAAAAGAGCGGTAAGGAACAAGAGCATGGCGCTAAAAGTTTTTTTCATCCTATCTCTCCAATGTATTTAATTGATACATAACTTCATTCTAATTGCCCGTCTGGGGTTTCGCAATAGCACAAAATATGGTATATATCGGTATATTGGATGAGGGTATTTGGACGGAGATTTTCGCTGTCATAAAATATCGATCATGTCGGAGAGCCGATTAATGCGGTTTTTGCAGTCCAAGTCAATGCCGTAGAAATCGATCCCGCGGTTTTTCGCCAGGTCCATATCCGCTACAGAGTCGCCTACGAGAAAGGAACGATTCATCTCAATTTCGGGATATTTCTGGCAGGCGGCGTCGATCATTCCCGGTTCGGGCTTGCGGCAGGCGCAATGTTCGTCGCTCCTGTGCGGACAAAATAAAACGTCCAGCACGTCGATGCCGTGAGATTTGAGAATGTCTAAAAGCAGCTCCGTGAAACGATGATAGTCCTCCAAGGAAATGATCCCTTCTCCTATCGTGTGCTGATTTGTGACGATGATAATTTTATAGCCGGCAGCGAGGAAATATCGCATCGCGTCGATCGCTCCGTCGAGAATTTCGGGCGCTTTGACAGCGCTCCATTCTTGATCCGGATAGTCTTTATTGATAGTACCGTCTCTATCGAGAAAAGCGATTTTCATATATACCAGCCTTACGCGGAGTTCTGTGAAAGCATTATACCATGGCAAAAGCTCCGGCTTCCATATAAGAAGAATCGAACTTCCGCATCTTGACAAATAGACCCGTCAGGTGTTACCATATCAAAGGTCAAAAGAAACATCTGGGTGTGGCGCAGTTTGGTAGCGTGCTTGAATGGGGTTCAAGAGGCCGGAAGTTCAAATCTTCTCACCCAGACCAAAAAACAAAAGGGGTTCGCCAGAACCCCTTTTTGTTTTTTGCTTTATGCGGAAACTTGAGCTTCCGGCTTCGCAGAACCCCATCGGGGTTCAAGGGGTGAGCGCCGAATAGAAAGACAGCCGGTGGCTGTTTTTCAGGCGCGAACGGGCGGCGGGTCCTGCGAGCAGCCGCAGGCGCGGAGCGGGAGGCCGCCCCGGTCCGCGGAAGTTCAAATCTTCTCACCCAGACCAAATAGAAATACGAGCTTTCATGTAGAAGCTCGTATTTTTATATATTGTTCGCGCTTCTGATTTTATTATCGCTTGACAGCATAAATTATGACTTGTAAAGTATTAATATGTTTTAAATGAGGGGGGCTATTTTTTGGCTGACATTATTACCACTGTTATTTCAATTTTATTATCTGGAGTTTTGGCTACAGGAATTACAATTCTTTACCAGAAGCGTGCTTTTAAACACGCTGAAAAAGTGAAGATATTTGAAACAGTGATGTCATATCGTTATAGATATTACTGTGAAGAAAACGTGAGGGCACTAAATACAATCGATGTGGTATTTCATAACAATAGAGAAGTGCGTGCTGCATGGAAAGCTTTTTTGGATGAAACCGATAAAGTACCTGTCGTTGACCAAAACATCATGGATAAACTAGTGAAACTTCTTGAGGAAATGGCTCGTGCCGTGGGATATAAAAAAATTAATTGGGATAACATAAAAAAATATTACTATCCGAATGGGCTATCAAATCAAATTATGAATGAAGAAATGCTTAAGCACCTTCAAGTTAAACAACTTCAGGGACAATCTGATGAGAAAAGTTTATTTAACTCTAATCCCAAGAAAAACATGTCCGAAAGCGACCAATCACAAAATCAGCTTTTGGCGCAATTATTGCCAGAATTGTTAAAGAATCCGGATAGTTTTGAAAAACTGATTAATTTGTCTCAAAGGATTGAGAACACAAAACGATAAAGTGCAAAGATTATTTACTGCGTCCGCATCACCGAAACGCGCAATCGACCAAATGATCGTTCACCATGCCGACGCCCTGCATGTAGGCGTAGACGATTGTGCTGCCCACGAACTTGAAGCCGAGCTTTTTTAAATCCCGGCTTATGGCGTCGGAGATGGGGGAGGTGGCGGGTACTTCGCTTAATTCTTTCCAATGGTTGACGATGGGCTTTCCGCCCACATACTCCCATAG
>JAJFTZ010000112.1 GCA_021372675.1 Eubacteriales bacterium | reverse complement strand
GGGGTCCCACCTGTTCCCATTCCGAACACAGTCGTTAAGCCCTTCTACGCCCAAGATACTGTGCTGGCAACGGCATGGAAAAATAGGTAGCCGCCGGATCCCATTCTAAAAAGAGCGACCTAACGGTCGCTCTTTTGCGTTTTAATCGCTTGTTCCGGCCCTTTCGCGGAAAGCTCAAGGCTCTTCCCTGCGTTTGGACGCGGGGCTTTAAAACCGCTTCTTTTTCGTACTCCCGTCCTTCCAGCCGACGGGCACGTGCATGGCGTCGCACAGGGGCTTGGAGCGCGAGCGCCCGCAGCGGCAGAGCGCGTAGCGCATACGCGTTTCGTAAATATAGCCGTCCTCGCCCTCGAGCTCCACGCCGCCCTTCACAAAAAGGCCGCAGCTCACGTTTTCCTCGGGATCCTGCACGACCTCGATGCAGGGTGCGCACGCGATCTCGAGCAGCGTGCCGTCCTTTTCGGCGGCCACGAGCCTGCCGGTGGGGCATTCCTGCGCGGCGATGATAGCCTCCTTCTTGCATCCCGGGTCGGAGGAGCGCATGGTAAGCGACCACGCGGTGCCGCCTTCGCGGTGGCAGAAGCGCGCGTAGGCGCAGCGGTTGTCGTCGTATAGGTCCAGATCGGGGCCGGTGAACTTTCGTGCGCGCTGCTCGTAGGGCAGGTGCGAAGCGGTCTCCGTGCTCGTAAACCCCTCTTTTTTATGGATGCCGTCGCAAAAAGGCGGGTTTTTCGATTTGCCGCAGCGGCATAAAAGATATTGCTCCGCTTGAGGAAGCTCCCTGCCATTTCCCAGCACATAGCCTGCGCCGCGCGGTTGAATGATCTTTTCGCTTAAGGGCACGCCGCCCGTTACGCGATAGGGCCCGTCCTTTATCACCTTGATCTTCGCTTTTTCCTGCTCCAACGCTTTTTCCGTCCTTTTATAAGCTGCGCGGCGGCGCCGCGTGTATAGCTACCATTATATACCACCATGCGCCGCGTGAAAATATGTGAGCAAAACAAAAACCCCGCCCGGACGATCATCCGTAAACGGGGTTTTCTTGCGGCTGTAAAGCTTTTTGCTCTCCAACCTGCGGGTCACGGGCCGCAAGCCCTCCCATGTCGCGCGCCGCCGCGCGTCGAGCGCTTTTTTCTCGCGCTTACCTAGCTTTTCGCGCGGGATGAACCTTTCCATAAGCGTCTCCTCCTTCTTTTTCGTCGCATTTCTCATTTCAACTTCGTATCACCATGCCCTGAAGTTATGTTTTTATCGAGCATGATTTCTGATGTATGATCATATCCACACGAACGATATAATGCTTGTGCGATTAAGTTTTCCTTGCCGGTAAGAACATGAAGGTGAGTTACATCACGCTTATTAAACTCGTCTTCCGTGTGCGCTAAAAGCCGCTTGCCAATCCCTTGCCGGCGATATTCTTCAATAACAAAAAACTCCGTTATCTCACCATAATCATAAGAATAGCAAATTGATTTTAAAACCTGACCACAACAAAATCCAATGAGCTTGTTGCCATCAGCGGCGACGCAAACAATTTCCCGCTCGTTTGCTTTAAGAGTTTTCTCGATTGCTTTTGTCGTGTTACATCCTTTTCCGTTAAAAAGGTCGTTCAATTTTTTTAACTCCGGCGCATCGGAGGTTTTTGCTAAACGATATTCAAACATAGATAGTCCTCGGCCTTAAGTCTTCTATGGCCTTTCCTCTCGCTTGTTCCCGTAAGGCCCACCTAAAAACAAGGGTTCAAATATTCCGGCATATCCCCCTTTGCAGGCCCCAGCATACCACGTTCGCGCGCCTTTTGCAAGAATCCGCGCCACGGAGCCTTTTTCCCGTTGACAAACGGCGGTGCCTCGCATATGATCATATCATAGTAAACAGATATGAATTGAGGTATATATAAATGAAAATGTATGGGGGCCTTGCGGAGCTGATCGGGAACACGCCGCTTCTCGAGTTAAAAAACTACGCCAAAAGCGAGGGCTTATCCGCGCGGATCGCGGCGAAGCTCGAGTATTATAACCCCGCGGGTAGCGTAAAGGACCGCGCAGCTTTGGCGATGATCGAGGACGCGGAGCAGAGCGGCAAATTGAAGCCCGGCGGGCTCATCATAGAGCCGACCTCGGGCAACACGGGCGTAGGGCTCGCGAGCGTGGCGGCCGCGCGCGGCTACAGGGTGATCCTCACCATGTCCGAGACCATGAGCGTGGAGCGGCGCAAGCTTTTAGCGGCTTACGGCGCGCAGCTCGTTTTGACCGAGGGCGCGAAGGGGATGAAGGGCGCTATCGAGAAAGCGATGGCGCTTTTAGAGGAAAACCCCGGCGCGTTCATGCCCGATCAGTTTAACAACCCGGCGAACCCCGCCGTCCACAAAAAAACGACCGGCCCCGAGATATGGCGCGATACCGAGGGCAAGGTGGATATCCTCGTGGCGGGCATCGGCACCGGCGGCACCATCACTGGCGCGGGCGGGTATTTAAAGGAGCAAAACCCGGCGGTGGAGGTGGTGGGCGTGGAGCCCTCGGCCTCCCCCATGCTCACCGAGGGAAAAAACGGCCCGCATAAAATACAGGGCATCGGCGCGGGCTTTGTGCCGAGTGTGCTCGATACCGCCGTTTACGATGAAATCCTCACCGTAGAAGCGGAGGAAGCCTTTTCGGCCGCCCGTGCACTCGCGCGCGAGGAGGGGGTGCTTGCAGGCATTTCCTCGGGCGCGGCGCTGCACGCGGCGACCGTACTCGCCAAGCGGCCCGAAAACGCCGGTAAGCTGATTGTCACGGTGCTTCCGGATACGGGGGAAAGGTATCTGTCCACCGCTTTGTTCGAAGGCTGAGCGCATAACGATATAAAAAGGCCCTTGGGGAGGTATGCCTCCCCAAGAGCCTTATCCGTCGAACTTTGGCGCTATCGCGGCTGCTTCATGCTCAGCGATATGCGCTTCTTTTTCGCGTCCACGCCGAGCACCCATACCTTTACGATGTCGCCCGGCTTCACCACGTCGGAGGGATGGCGCACATAGGAATTGGAAAGCTCGCTGATGTGCACGAGCCCGTCCTGATGCACGCCGATATCCACGAACGCACCGAAATCGGCCACGTTCCTGACGGTGCCGTTGAGCTCCATGCCGGGAACGAGGTCGTCCATCTCCATTACGTCGCTGCGCAAAACGGGGGAAGGAAGCTCGTCGCGCGGGTCGCGGCCGGGCTTTATGAGCTCCGCCATAATGTCGCGAAGCGTGAGCACGCCCACGCCGCAACGCTTTGCGACATCCGCCTCGCCAAGCTCTTTTACGCGCGAAGAAAGCGCGGTAAGATTTCCCCCGCGCACGTCCGCCTCGGTGAAGCCACATAGCGTCAAAAGCGTTCTGGCGGCTTCGTAGGATTCCGGGTGCACGCCGGTGTTATCTAAAATTTCACGGCTTTCGGGCACGCGCAGGAACCCCGCGCATTGCTCGTAGGTGCGCTCGCCGAGCTTTGCGACCTTTAAAACCTCCTTGCGGCCCTTGAACGCGCCGTTTTGCTCGCGGTAGGAAACGATGTTTTGCGCCACGCTCGCGCCGATGCCGGAAACGCGGCTCAAAAGCGGCGCGGAGGCGGTGTTTAAGTCCACGCCTACGGCGTTTACGCAGGCTTCCACCACGCCGCCCAAGGCGCCGTCGAGGCGCGCCTGCGGCATGTCGTGCTGGTATTGGCCCACGCCTATGCTTTTGGGGTCGATCTTCACGAGCTCCGCGAGCGGGTCCTGCAAACGGCGCGCGATGGAGACGGCGCTTCGAAGCGACACGTCGAAATCCGGGAATTCCTTCGCGCCGAGTTTTGAGGCCGAGTAGACCGAAGCGCCTGCCTCGTTTACGATCACATAGCCCACGCCGCTCATGCCGTGGATGGTCTCCGCCACGAATTTTTCGGACTCGCGCGAGGCCGTGCCGTTGCCGATGGCGATCACGGTAACGCCGTGCTTTTTGATGAGCGATTTGAGCGCGCGCGCCGCCTCCTCCACCTTGCTGTGCGGCGGGGTGGGGTAGATTACGGCGGTTTCGAGCACCTTGCCCGTGCCGTCCACCACCGCGAGCTTGCAGCCGGTGCGGAACGCCGGGTCAAAGCCCAAAACCACCTTGTTTTTGATGGGCGCCTGCATCAAAAGCGGCTGTAAGTTCTTGGAAAAGGTTTTGATCGCGGCCTCGCTCGCGGCCTCGGTGAGGTCGCTTCGAAGCTCGCGCGAAAGCGACGGGAACAAAAGCCTGTCGTAGCTATCCTCTATGGCGAGCTCGACTTCGCGCGCGCACGGCGAATCGCCTTTTAAAAGCGCCGCGCGCATGATATAGAGCGCGTCGCCGCGCGGCATGTCGAGCGCCACCTTCAAAAAGCCCTCCTTCTCGCCGCGGTTCACGGCGAGCACGCGGTGCGGCTGTATGCGCTTTAAGGGCTCCTCGTAGCTATAGTAGAGCATGTACACGCTTTCCTCGTCCTTGAGGGCGGAGGAGGAGAGCACGCCGCTTTCCTGCGCCAAAGCGCGGAGCTTTCCGCGAAGGGCGGCGTCGTCGGAGAAGTTTTCGGCCAAAATATCGCACGCGCCCGCGAGCGCGTCCTCTACCGTGGGCACGCCCTTTCCCTCGTCCACGAAAGGCAGCGCGAGCTCACTGGGCTCCTTGCCGCGCCGTTCCTGCAAAAAAATCGCCTCCGCGAGCGGCTCAAGCCCCTTTTCACGCGCGATCATGGCGCGCGTACGGCGCTTGGGCTTGTACGGGCGGTAAATATCTTCCACCTCGGCAAGCGTTTTCGCGGCGTCGATCTGGGCGCTAAGCTCGTCGGTCAGCTTTTCCTGCGCGGCGATGGAGGCTTTCACCTCGTCGCGCCGCGCTTTTAGGCTGTTGAGGTATTCGAGGCGATCGGCAAGCTCCCTAAGGAGCTGGTCGTCCATCGCGCCCGTCATCTCCTTGCGGTAGCGGGCGATGAAGGGGATGGTGTTGCCGTCCGCGATAAGCTTTATCACGTTTTCCACATGGAGGGGGCTTTGTTTGAACTCGCGGGATAAAATCTGCGGTATGGTTTCCATGGGTTATTTCTCCTTTTCAACGATCACGAGCGGCACGAGCATCTCCTCGTCGGTAAGCCCGGCGTGCGCGGAAGGAAAGCTCGGCGAAAGCTCGCTTTGCCTGATGGCGTATTCCGCCGTGGCCACGCTTAGGTATTCGCCCAAAAAACCCTCGAAACGCGGATGCGGCTTTCCCGGCCCGAAAAGCTCCCGCTCGGTGACTTCTTTTTTGGAAAGCAGCAAAAACGCGTCCCCGAAATGCGCGCGAAACGCGTCGGGGAAAGCGTTCAGGTATTCGGGCCTTACAAAAAACGCCGCGGCGCGCGCCTCGATCGCGATGGGGCGGTACAGCATGGCGAGTAAGTCCGGATAGTCGGTAAGCGTATAATAGCGCACGTCCTTGTGCCCGTGGTCGGCGGTCACAAACACCGCGGCGTCCGCGAGGCCTTCGCAAAAGCGCTCCACGCGCGCGTCGATATCGGCGACGATGGCGCGAACCTTTTCGCTGCCGCAGCCCGTCTCGTGCATGGTGTGATCCGGCTCGTGCCAGTAGGCCATGAGCACCTTTTTGCCGTCCTTAGAGCAGTAGTCTTTGAGCGCGTCGAACATTTCGTCGAGCGATTCCACATGGCAGTCGCCGAAGGCGGATATTTCATGCGCCTCCACGCCCGCTTCCGTCATCTGCGTGAACGCGTTCTTATAGGGCATAAAGCGTGAGGCGAGGTGGTAGTCCGCTGCCTGCTTAAAGTCCGGCACGTCGGTGAGCGTGTTGGGGAAAATATCCACGGGCGCGCCGATCTCTTCAAAATACAGGCTCCAGCCGAGCCACGCGTGCTCCGCGGGGGAAAGGCCGCTGTAAAGCGCGGTCATGGCGGCGGTGGTGGTGGGTGGGAACACGGAGGATATCTCCGCGGCCGTATGCCGCCTTAAGAAGCTTTCGGGCGGCAGATGGCGCTTGAGCGCGCGTGCGCCAAGCCCGTCGAACACCAAAAACAAGATGTTTTTCGGACATTTTTCCAGCACCGCGTCGCAGAGCGGAAGGCTTCCATGGCGGGATGGAAGGCCTAAATGCTTCTGGAGCGAGCAGACGATGTTCAAAATACCGTTTTCATAATCGGGCCACCGCACGCGTAGTCCCCCCTTTTACGTTTATAGAGTCCATTATACCATGGGGCTGGCATCCGTAAAAGCGCGGCAAAAAACCTGTTTTTATGCAGCCGCCGCGGCCCCTTCACGCGCGAGCCTATATATAATATAAGTTGCCGGCGCGCGCGACAACGCGGGCGGAACGTATTATAATGAGAGTTATAAAAACGTCGTCCCCTTCTATAGCGCTATAAAAATGCATAACGAGGTATGAATATGCAGGTATTGGTCATCAACCCCGGCGCGACCTCCACCAAGGTCTCCGTGTTCGATGAGGAAAACGAGGTTCTCAAGGCGAACGTCGCGCACAGCGCGGAAAGCCTGGCGGGCTTTTCCTCCATCGTGGAGCAGGCGCCCTACCGCAGGGCGCTCATCGAGGCTGCGCTCAAGGAAAACGGCTACGCCTTAAGCGGCTTCGACGCGGTTTGCGGGCGCGGCGGGCTTTTAAGGCATATCCCCTCCGGTACCTACCGCGTGACCGATAAGGTCATACACGACGTATATAACCCGCCGTTTGGCCAGCACGCCTCCAACCTCGGCTCGCTTCTTGCGAAGGAGCTTGCCGACGAGGCGGGTATCCCCGCGTTTTTCGTAGACCCCGTTTCCGTGGACGAAATGACGGACGTTGCGCGCGTTTCGGGCTTTTGCGGCATGGAGCGGCAGAGCTTTTTCCACGCGCTTAACCAAAAAAGCACCGCGCGGCGGGCGGCTAGTAGCCTCGGTAAGGCGTATGAAGAGCTCAACCTCATCGTAGTGCACATGGGCGGCGGCGTTTCCGTGGCGGCGCATGAGCGCGGCAGGGTTGTGGACGTGTACAACGTGCGCGACGAGGGCAGCTTCGCCATGGATCGCGGCGGCAGCCTGCCCACCAACGCGGTCATCGATTTTTGCTTCTCGGGCATCGGCAAGGCGGAGGCGAAAACGACGCTCGAATCGAAATCCGGCGTATACTCCTACCTCGGCACGCGGGATTTCAAAGAGGTGATCGCGCGCGCGAACGCGGGCGACGAAAGGGCGAAGCTTATCTTCGACGCCATGATCTACCAGCACGCGAAGGATATAGGAGCCATGGCGGCCGTACTTAAAATGGACGTGGACGCCATCGTTTTAACGGGCGGCATCGCCTACGGCGAAAGCGTGTGCAAGGCCATCGAGAGCTATGTCGGCAAGATCGCGCCCGTATTGGTATTTGCGGGCGAGGAGGAAATGCGAAGCCTTGCGCTTGGGGCGCTCCGCGCGCTTCGCGGCGGGCCGGTCGGCGAGTACTGATACGGATTTCATAAAGGAGGGCGGTAGCTATGCTCAATTCCATTGAGGCTATTTTAGAGGCCGCGAGAGCGGGCAAAGAGGGCGTCGTCAGCGTGGCGGCGGCGCATGACCGCGAGGTGCTTCTCGCGGTGCGCGAGGCGCGGCGGGAGGGCATCGCCTCCTCGCTCCTCGTCGGGGACGAAGGTAAAATCCGCGCGCTCCTTTCGGAGCTCGGCGAGCACGCGTCCCATTACCAGATCGAGCACGCGGATACGGACGCCGCATGCGCCGCGCGCGCGGTAAGGGCGGTGAAGGAAGGCCGCGCGGGCTTTTTGATGAAGGGCCTTTTAAACACCACGGACCTTCTCCGCGCCGTAGTCAACAAGGAGACCGGCCTTTCCACGGGCAGGCTTTTGAGCCATGTGATGCTTTACGAGGTGAACGCCTACCCGAAGCTCCTCGCGGTGACGGACGGCGGTATGAACCCAAGCCCCGATCTTGAGAAAAAGGCCGATATCCTCGAAAACGCGGCGGTGCTACTAAAGGCGCTCGGCTATGAAAAAATCTACGCGTCGTGCCTGTGCGGCTCGGAAACGGTGAGCGAGAAGATACAGTCCACCGTGGACGCCAAGGCGCTTGCGGAAATGGACGCTCGCTGGCTGCCCTATAATATGAAGGTCGTAGGCCCCGTGGGGTTCGATCTCGCGATAAGCAGGCTCTCCTGCGAGCACAAGGGCTATAGCGCCGAGGGCGCGGGCGAGGCGGATATCCTCCTGTGCCCCAATTACGAAACGGGCAACGCCGTTGGGAAATCGTTCACGTATTTTGCGGCCGCGAAGGCGGCGGGCGTGGTGGTGGGCGCCAAGGTGCCCGTCATCCTCGTTTCGCGCTCGGACACCGCCGAGACGAAGCTCGCTTCTATCGCTTTAGGCAAGGCCGCCGCGGCAAATATGGGATAAGGAGAAAACATGAAGCAGCTATTGACGGGAAACGAAGCGGCGGCGCGGGGCGCGTACGAGGGCGGGGCAAAGGTGTGCTCGGCCTATCCCGGCACGCCGAGCACCGAGATCTTTGAAAACCTGCCGCAGTATAAGGACGTGCTCTACTGCGAGTGGGCGCCCAACGAAAAGGTGGCAACGGAGGTCGCTTACGGCGCGTCCATCGCGGGCGCAAGATCGCTTTGCGCCATGAAGCACGTGGGCGTGAACGTGGCGGCCGACCCCATCTTCACCGCCACCTACAACGGCGTGGGCGCGGGCTTCGTGATCGTTTCGGGCGACGACCCGGATATGCATTCCTCGCAAAACGAGCAGGACAACCGCTACTACGCCAAATTCGCCAAGATGGCGCTCATCGAGCCGTCCGACAGCCAGGAGTGCAAGGATTTTATGCGCGAAGCATTTCTCGTGTCGGAACAATTCGACATCCCCGTTCTCTATCGCATGACTACGCGCGTTTGCCATTCGAAAAGCGTGGTGACCTTGGGCGAGCGCGAGGAAGCGCCGTACACGGCATACAAGCGCGACGCGGCGAAGTTCGTATGCACGCCCGCCAACGCGAAAAGGCACCGTCCCATGCTCGAGGAAAAGCTTAGGAGGCTCGAGGCGTACGCCAACGCCACGCCGTTGAATAAAATGGAGCTGAACGGCTCTAAAGTAGGCGTTGTGAGCGCCTCCATCGCATACCAGTATGCCAAGGAGGTATTCCCGGAGGACACCTCGTTTTTGAAGCTCGGCTTCACGTATCCTCTGCCCATGGATTTGATCCGCGAATTCGCCGCCAAGGTGGAAACGCTGTACGTGGTGGAGGAGCTCGAGCCCTTCATGGAGGAGCAGATGAAAGCGGCGGGCATAGCTTGCATCGGCAAGGAGGTCGTGCCGCGCATGTACGAGCTCAATCCCGAGATACTCGCGCGCGCCATCTTCCACAAAGAGCCGGAAACAAAGGCCGTCTCCGTTTCGCCCGTGCCGCGTCCGCCGGTGCTTTGCGCGGGCTGTCCGCACAGGGGCTTTTTCTACACGCTCGGCAAGGGGAAGCAGAACGTGATCGCGGGTGACATCGGCTGCTACACCCTGGGCGGTTCGGCCCCCTTAAACGCCATGGATTCGGTCGTCTGCATGGGCGGCGGCTTCTCGGTAGCGATGGGCATGGCCAAGGCGTTCGAGGCCTACGGCGTCACGGATAAAAAGGTGTTCGGCGTGCTGGGAGATTCCACGTTTTTCCACAGCGGCATGACGGGCGCCGCGGAGATCCTCTACAACAAGGGGAAGGTAATCCCCTGCGTTTTAGACAATTCCATCACCGGCATGACGGGGCACCAGGATAACCCGGGTACGGGAGAAACGCTCATGGGGGAGCCTGCGCCGGTGATTTTGATCGAGGACGTTTTAAGGGCCATGGGCTACCAAAACGTGATCGTCGTGGACCCGCAAGACCTTAAGGCCATGCAGGCGGCCGTGGACGACGCGCTCGCGAGCGAGGTTCCCGCCGCCATCGTGGCGCGGCGGCCCTGCGTGCTCATCAAAAAGATCAAGCACAACTTCGGGAAATGCGCGGTGGATCGCGAAAAGTGCCGAAGCTGCAAGATGTGCCTGAAGGTAGGCTGCCCGGCGGTCTGCTTCAAGGACGGGAAATCATGGATCGACGATACGCTTTGCGTGGGCTGCACGGTATGCTTGCAGGTCTGCCCGTTCAAGGCCATCGAGAAAACGGAATAGGGGGTGGCACGATGCGCGAAACAAAAAGCATACTCCTTGTGGGCGTGGGCGGACAGGGCACGCTCCTCGTGAGCCGTATATTGACGAAGGGGCTTATAGAGGCCGGATACGATGTGAAGATGAGCGAGGTGCACGGCATGGCGCAGCGCGGGGGAAGCGTTTCCACGCAGGTGCGCTACGGCGATAAGGTGCATTCGCCCATCATCGGGCGCGGCGGCGCGGACGCGCTGGTCGCCTTTGAAAAAATGGAGGCGCTTCGCTACGCGGAGTATTTAAAACCTTCGGCGCTCATCCTCGTCAACGATTACGCGCTCGCGCCCATGCCGGTAGCCTCGGGCAGCGCCGTTTACCCCGAGGAAACGCTTGAAGCCGCGGCTGCGGCTTTCGAGACGCGCGCGGTGAAGGCGGCGGATATCGCGCGTGGTTTAGGGAACGCCAAGTGCATGAACGTGGTGCTGCTGGGCGCCATGGTAAAGGCGCTCAAGCTTCCCGATGCGGATTGGGAGGCGCTCATCAAGGCCGAGCTTCCCGAAAAGCTAAGAGAGCTTAACCTCAAAGCGTTTCGCGCGGGGCTCGAGGCGCTGTAAGGAATAACCGCGTCCCTTACGGGACGCCCGTTCAAAGTGAAAAGCGGAGGGACTGCATGCTCAACCAAAACATGTTGCAAATGGGAAGAAAGCGCTCTGTCATTCGCGAGATTTTCGAGTTCAGCCGCGCGCGCGCAAATACCGTGGGTGCGGAGAACGTGTACGATTTCAGCCTCGGGAATCCCAGCATCCCCGCGCCAAAGGAAGTGGAGGAGGCGATTGTTTCGACGCTTCAAAGCGGCGACAGCCTGAGCGTGCACGGCTACACGAGCGCCGGCGGCGCGGATTGGGCGCGCGCCGCGATTGCCGCGAGCCTCGGGCGCCGCTTCCATACGGAGATCGGCAAGGACGACCTTTACTTGACCTGCGGCGCGTCGGCGGCCCTGAGCGCGGTGTTTCGCGCGCTCACGATAGGCCCCCACACGCAGTTTGTGGCCATCGCGCCGTTTTTCCCGGAATACCGCTACTACGTGGGTGAAGCGAAGCTCGTCGTGGCGCAGGCGGATACGAAGCATTTCCAGATCGACCTTGTTGCGCTCGAAAACGCGATCACCGAAGATACGCAGGCGGTTATCGTCAATTCTCCCAACAACCCCACGGGCGTCATCTACACCGAGGAAACGCTCTTAGGGCTTTCGGCGCTCTTAAGCCGCAAGTCGGCGGAGTACGCGCATACGATCTACATCGTGTCCGACGAGCCGTACCGCGAGCTCGTGTACGACGGCGCGGTAACGCCCTACATCCCGCATTTCTACAAGAGCACCATCGTGTGCTACTCGTACAGCAAGGCGCTATCCATACCCGGCGAGCGCATCGGCTATGTGCTCATACCCCGCGAGGCGGAAAACGCGCGCGACGTATACGACGCCGTGGCGGGCGGCGCGCGCTCCTTGGGCTACTCGTGTGCACCCGCGCTTTTTCAGGCCGTGGCGGCGCGCTGCGCGGACGTAAAGCCGGATATCGAGGCGTACCGCAAAAACCGCGAGGCGCTTTACAACGGCCTTGCCGCCTTGGGGTACGAATGCGTTAAGCCCTCGGGCGCGTTTTACCTGTTCGTAAAAGCCCCGGGCGGCGACGCGGATGCTTTTTGCCAAAACGCGAGGCTGCGCGACGTGTTCATGGTGCCGGGCGTGGAGTTCGGCTATCCTACGAACATGCGCGTAAGCTACTGCGTCGCGCCCGAGACCATAGAAAGGGCGCTGCCGGTCTTCGGGGAGTTGATAAGGGAGTTTCAGCGGTAAGCAGGCCGCGGGAACTCGCACATAAAACTGCGCTTTGTTTCGAAACGACAAAACCAAAGGAGGGCGACGACGCGCCCTCCTTTTGCTTCGGT
>JAJFTZ010000061.1 GCA_021372675.1 Eubacteriales bacterium | reverse complement strand
CTTTTTTGCTGCATGGCGTAACCGGCAGCGGCAAGACCGAGGTGTATATGCACGCGGTGAAAAGCGCAATCGGGCTTAACGGCACCGCCATCGTGCTCGTGCCCGAGATCGCGCTCACGCCGCAGGCGATGGAGCGCTTCCGCGCGCGCTTCGGCGAGCGGGTGGCGCTTTTGCATTCGCGCCTTAGCGCGGGCGAGCGCTACGACGAGTGGCGGCGCATACGCCTTGGCAAGGTGGACGTGGTGGTCGGCGCGCGTTCCGCGGTGTTTGCCCCGCTTGAAAACATAAAGCTCATCGTCGTGGATGAGGAGCACGAGCCATCCTATCAATCGGAAACCGTGCCGCGCTACAGCGCGCTCGAGGTGGCGGCAAAGCGCTGCAAGCTCCACGGCGCGGCGCTCGTTTTGGGGAGCGCGACGCCCTCCTTGCAAAGCTACCACCGCGCCTTATCCGGCCGGTATACGCTTTTGAAGCTCAACGAGCGCGTCAACGACCTGCCCATGCCCAAGGTGGACGTGGTGGATATGCGCACGGAGTTCTTCAACGGCAACAACAGCATTTTGAGCGCGCTTTTGCATACGCGCCTCAAGGAGTGCTTCGAGGCGGGGGAACAGGCAATCCTCTTTATGAACCGCAGGGGCTACTCCACCTTCGTTTCGTGCCGCGGCTGCGGCTATGTGGCGAAGTGCGGCGACTGCGACGTGTCCATGACCTACCACAAGGCCGACGGGCTTTTGAAATGCCATTACTGCGGCAAGACCGCGCGCGTGCCCAAGATTTGCCCGGAATGCGGCAAGCCTTACATCAAGTATTTCGGCGTGGGCACCGAGCAGGTGGAGGAGCAGATACGAAAATTCTTCCCGGACGTGAAAACGCTCCGCATGGATACCGATACCACACGCACCAAAAACGCGCATTACGAGCTGTTGAGCCGCTTTGAGCGGGGCGAGGCGCAGGCGCTCATCGGCACGCAGATGGTCGCCAAGGGGCTCGATATGCCGAACGTCACCGCCGTGGGCGTCATCGCGGCGGACGCGGCGCTGCACATCCCGGATTACCGAAGCGGCGAACGCACCTTCCAGCTCGTAACGCAGGTGGCGGGCCGCGCGGGCCGCGCGCAAAAGCCCGGCAGCGTGGTGATACAGACCTACACGCCCGAGCACCCCGCGATTGCGCTCGCGGCGGGGCACGATTACGAGTCGTTTTACGCCTACGAGATCGCCGCGCGGCGCGCGTCCATGTTTCCGCCGTTTTCGATCTTCGTGCGCGCGCTTTTCACAGGGGAAAGCGAAGAGCAGCCCCGCGAGGCGTGCGACGCGTTCGCCCTCGGCGTGAGGGAGGCTGTTTTGAACGCCTACAGAGCGCTTAACGCAAACGAAAAGGAGCTTTTGCTTTTGATCTCCGCGCCCGCACCCATTAAGCGCTCGTTTGCGCAGTACCGGTTTCAAACGCTCATCAAGCTCGCGCGCACCAAAAACACACCCGAGGCCATAAACGCGGTGTACGCCTACGCCGACAACCACCGCGACGCATATATGAGCGCATTGGAGGTAAATCCGGCGAACCTGTTTTAGCGCGTAAACGTTGCGAACCCCCGCATTTTAACGCTATAATGGATGCATCAACAACGGAGGAAGGTCACCATGGCAAAACGTAGAATATTCACCGACGACGCGCCGTGCCTTTACAAGGCGTGCCGCAAGGTGGAAAAATTCGATAAAAAACTAAACGAGCTTCTCGACGATATGGCGGAAACCATGTACGATGCGGAGGGCGCGGGCCTTGCCGCCTCGCAGATCGGCATACTTCGCCGCGCCGTGGTCATCGACGTGGGCGAGGGGCTCATCGAGCTTATAAACCCCGAAATCACGGAGATATCCGAGGAAAAGGAGGGCTGCATGGAGGGCTGCCTTTCGTTTCCCGGCAAGCGCGGCTATGTGGAGCGGGCGTACCGCGTGAAAACGCGCGCGCAGGATCGCAACGGCGAATGGAAGGAGTACGACGCGGAGGGCTATTTTGCCCGCGCCATACAGCACGAGCTCGACCATTTGGACGGCAAGGTCTACCTGCCGCTCGTCACCGAGCCGCCCGCGGACTTTAAAGAGGAAGAGTGTTCACAAGAGGAGAACGGGGAGATCGACGCATGAGGATCGCCTTTTTGGGTACGCCCGAATTTGCGCTGCCGTCGCTTGAAATGCTCACGGAAGAGGGACACGAGCTTGCCGTGTTCACGCAGCCCGACAGGCCGAAGGGCAGGCATGGCGAGCCGGTGCCGCCGCCCGTGAAGGCGCTCGCGGCGCAACGGGGGCTTCCCGTATACCAGTTTGAAAAAATACGCGCCCCGGAGGGCGTCGCCGCCCTTAGGGGCTTCGCGCCCGACCTCATGGTGACGGCCGCCTTCGGGCAGATCTTGTCCGAGGAAAACCTTAAGATTCCCGCTTACGGCTGCATCAACGTGCATGGCAGCCTTTTGCCCAAGTACCGCGGCGCGGCGCCCGTGCAGTGGGCGGTCATCGGCGGGGAAACGGTAACGGGCGTCACCACCATGCTCACCGACGCAGGTCTCGATACGGGCGACATGCTCTTGAAGCGGGCGGTAGAAATCGGCGATAACGAAACGGGCGGCGAGCTTATGGAGCGGCTTTCCCACGTGGGCGCGTCGCTTTTGAAGGATACCCTTTTTGCGCTTCAAAGCGGTACGCTCAAGCGCGAGAAGCAAAACGATGCTGAGGCCACAAAATGCCCGATGCTTAAAAAGGAGCATGGGAAGGTGGATTTTTCAAAGACCGCCCGCGAGGTGCACAACTTGGTGCGCGGCGTTACGCCGTGGCCGGGCGCGTATGCTTTTTTGGACGGAGAGCCCGTAAAGCTTCATAAAACGCGCCTCACCGGTTTAAGCGCGCGCGGCGCGGCGGGGGAATGCGCCGTGGCGAGCGCGGCGGAGGGGCTTTTCGTAAACGCGGCGGACGAGCTTGTGGAAGTCCTCGAGCTTCAGTTTGCGGGCGGCAAACGCATGGAGGCGTCTCGCGCGCTCTGCGGCCGCGCGCTTTTTAGGAAGGTTCTTGTATGAGCGTGCGGCGGAAAGCGCTCGAAGCGCTGATGGATATCACCGATCGCGGCGCGTATGCCAACCTTCGCCTGAAAGAGGCGCTCGAGGGCATGGACGAGCGCGACGCGAAATGGGTGAGCGCGCTCGTTTACACGGCGCTCGACAGGCTCAACTACATCGACTACGTGCTGGAAACCCACGCCCGGGGAAGGGTGCACGCTTCCATCCGCGGCATTTTGCGCATGGGCGTTTGTCAGGCGCTCTTTATGGACGTGCCCGAAAGCGCCGCGTGCGACGAGAGCGTGAAGCTAACAAAGGAGATCGGCAAGGGGGCCTTGTCGGGCTACGTGAACGCCGTGATGCGAAGCGTATGCCGCGCGAAGGATAACCCGCTCGACCTGCCCCAAGACCTCGCCGCGCGCCTGAGCGTGGAATTCAGCTTTCCATTGTTTCTCGTGCGGGAATACATCGCCCGCTACGGCGAGGCGTTCGCCAAGGATATGCTTTCCTGCCGCGGCAGAGGCATCACGCTCCGCGCCCAGTACCCCTTTACGGAGGACGAGCTTGAAAGGGAGCTTGCCGCACGGGGCTTAGCGTTTACGCGCGGAAAAATCGTTGAAAGCGCGTTTCGCCTGGAGCGCGGCCTCGATGTGACCAAGCTCGAGCTTTTCCTTTCCGGCAAGCTCGCCGTGCAAAGCGAAGGGGCCATGCTCGCCTGCATCGCGACGGGCGCGCGCGAGGGCGACCGCGTGCTCGACGCCTGCGCCGCCCCCGGCGGCAAAACCGCCTTTTTGGCCTCCTTAACGCGCAACAAAGCCGCGATCACGGCGTGGGAGCTGCGAGAGCACCGCGCGGCGCTCGCGGCGAAAACGCTCGCGCGGCTGCATGTGGAAAACGCCTCCGTCGCCGTGCGCGACGCCTCCATCGTCGATACCGCGCTTCTTTCCTCCATGGACGCCGTGCTTGTGGACGCGCCCTGCTCGGCCCTAGGCCTTTGGGGCAAGCCGGACGCTAAGCAAAACAAGGAGGAGCAGACCGTAACGAGGCTTGCCGCGCTTCAGAAAAGCATTTTGGACGCGTGCGCGCCCTATGTGAAGCCGGGCGGCACGCTCGTATATTCCACCTGCACCGTTTCGCATGCCGAAAACGAGGCGCAGGTCGAGGCGTTTTTAAAGGCGCACGCGGAATTTTCGCTGTCAAGCCTCGCAAAGTATGTGCCCGAGCGCCTGAAGGAGCGCGGCAAAACGGGCATGCTCCAGCTTTTTCCGCATCTCGACGGCGTGGAGGGCTTTTTCGTGGCGAGGATGGTAAGGCATGGCTGAAATGGACCTTTGCTCGATGTATCTGACGGAGCTTGAAGCCCTGTTCGCCGCGTGGAGCGAGCCGAAGTTCCGCGCCAAGCAGGTGTTTTCGTGGCTTTCGCGCGGCGCGCGGCCTTGCGAGATGACGAACCTCCCCAGGGCCTTAAGAGAAAGGCTCGAAACCTTGACATTCGGCTCCGCCGTCCTATACGATAAGCGTATCTCGCAAAAGGACGGCACCGCCAAGCACCTTTTCGAGCTCGAGGATAAAAACCTCGTTGAGGGCGTTTTGATGCGCTACCGCTACGGCAACACGCTTTGCATCTCCACGCAGGTGGGCTGCAAAATGGGCTGCGCGTTTTGTGCCTCCACCCTCGAGGGCTGCGTAAGAAACCTCACGGCGGGCGAGATGCTCGGCTTTTTGAGCGCCGTCGAGCGCGACGAGGGGCGCGGCGAGGGGCATGGGCGCGCGGTGACGAACGTGGTGCTCATGGGCAGCGGTGAGCCGCTCGATAATTACGATAACGTCGTAAGGTTTTTGCGCCTCGTAAGCGATAAAGACGGCAAAAACATCAGCCCGCGCAACATTTCGCTTTCTACCTGCGGTTTGGTGCCGGAGATTTACCGCTTCATCGAGGAGGCGCCGCACGTTACGCTGAGCGTGTCGCTGCACGCGCCAAACGACGCCCTTAGGGATAAGCTCATGCCCATAAACCGCCGCTATCCGGTCGCGGCGCTTTTGGAGGCGGCAAATGCTTACGCTTTAAAAACGGGCAGGCGCGTGGTGTTCGAATATGCGCTCATAGGCGGTCTTAACGACGGGCGCATTCATGCGGACGAGCTTTCCGACAGGGTGCGGGGCATCAACTGCCATGTGAACCTCATCCCGTTAAACCCGGTGCCGGAGCGCGGGCTCGAGGGCGTAACGCGCGAGCGCGCGGAGGCATTCGCGGCGTGGCTTTCCCGCCGCGGCGTTTCCGCCACGGTAAGGCGGGAGATGGGTACGGATATCGAAGGCGCGTGCGGCCAGCTGCGGCGGCGCGTGTTGAAGGAAATCACCGCGGAGGCGGAAACGCAAGGAAAGGGGGCGGGTCAGTGATCTACGCGTCGAAGTCGGAAACGGGGAAGCGCTATCAAAACCAGGACGTCCTGTTTGTGCCCGTGCGCGGTTCGGTCTCCCTTTTTGTGGTGGCCGACGGCATGGGGGGCCATAACGCGGGCAGCGTCGCGAGCAGGCTCGCGACCGACACCGTGGAGGCGGAGATCAAAAAAGGCGGCGCTTCCACGCCGGACGCGCTTTTATTAAACGCGGTCAGCGCGGCCAACCGCGCGGTGCTCGCGTATGCCGACAGCGACAGGAACTGCCGCGGCATGGGCACCACCATGGTGGCGGCGCTCGTGTTTCAAACCAAATACGTGGTCGCCAATGTGGGCGACAGCCGGCTTTATCAGATGGCGGACGGCATCCTCAGGCAGGTGACGCGCGATCATTCCTACGTGGCGGAGCTCGTGGCGGCGGGGGAGATCACGCCCGAGCAGGCGGCCGTGCACCCGAGAAGAAACATCATCACGCGCGCGCTCGGCACGCGAAACGACGAAAAGATCGATATCTTCAAGCGCGAATGGGCGCGGGGGGATACGCTTTTGCTGTGTTCCGACGGGCTTTACGGCTCGCTTGACGACCACGAGATGGCGCGCGTCTTAAGCGAGGCGGGCGACGACCTCGATTTTGCGTGCGATACCCTTGTGCGGGAAGCGCTCTATAACGGCTCCACCGATAACATCAGCGTCATCCTCATCAAAAATAAGGAGGTGCGGTAATTGACCGGTACGATCTTATCCCAAAGGTACCGCATCCTCAGCCTCGTCGGCTCCGGCGGCATGGCGAACGTTTATAAGGCGGTCGACCAAAAAACCAACAGGGTCGTGGCGCTCAAGGTGCTCAAGGACGAGCATCTGGAGGACGCGGATTTCTTAAGACGCTTCGAGCGCGAGGCGCAGGCGGTGCTTTCGCTTTCGCATGAAAACATCGTGCGCTCCTACGACGTAGGCGAGGACGACGGCGTACCCTATATCGTGCTCGAATACGTGGAGGGCAGCACCGTAAAGGAAATCCTCGCGCGCGAGGGCGCGCTTTCCCCGCGCGTGGCGGTGAGCGTCGCCTCGCAGGTCTTAAGTGCCCTTTCCCACGCGCACGGGCGCGGTATCATCCACCGCGACGTGAAGCCCCAAAACGTGATCATTACGCCGAGCGGCAGGGCGAAGCTCGCGGATTTCGGCATAGCGCGGGACGTGGCCTCCACCACGCGCACGTTCGCCGGCACCAACGTGATCGGTTCCGTCCACTATCTTTCGCCCGAGCAGGCGCGCGGCGACGAGGTAACCGCCGAGAGCGACATCTATTCGTGCGGCATCATGCTCTACGAAATGCTTTTGGGCACGGTGCCCTTCGCGGGCGAAAACTCCGTGGCCATCGCGCTCAAGCACCTCAACGAGGAGATCACCCCGCCCATGGAGGTGGACCCGAAGATTTCGCGCGCGCTCTCGGACATCATCGTGAAGGCGACCAGCAAAAAACCCTCCATGCGCTACCATACCGCGGGGGAAATGCGCGAGGACTTGCAGCGCGCGCTTCGCGAGCCGCACGGGAGGTTCGCGCGCGTGAAAAACAAGGATAAGGAAATGCTGAGGCACCACCGCTACGGCATATTGAACATCGCGCTTATGGTCGTGGTAGCCATCGGCCTTTTCGCGTCGCTGTTTTTCATTATCCGTGCGTCGCGCGACGGCGACGACGCCGACACGGACAGCTATGTGATCCCGACGGTGGTGGGCAAAAACGTCGATGACGCGACCGGCCTCGCGAAGCTTAGGGGCTTCGAGCTTTTCGTGCAGAGCGAACAGGCGAGCACCCAGCACCCCGAGGGCGTTATCCTCAACCAGGAGCCGCTCGGCGGCACGCGCGGCAAGCCGGGCGACGTTATCAACGTGGTCGTGAGCACCGGCAGCGACCGCGCCGTGGTGCCCTATGTTTTGGGCATGACGCTCGCGGACGCCACCATCGAGATCGAGGAGCAGTCCCTCAAGGTGGGCGGCGTGGAGTATGTGGAAAGCGGCCAGCCCGACGGGCTTGTGCTCAGCCAAAACCCGCCCGAGGGCACCGAGCTTTCCAAAAACGACGGCGTCGACCTTACCATAAGCGGCGTTCCCGGCCAGAGCATAGAGATGCCCAACGTCACCGGGGATACCGTTACGGAGGCATTGAGCGCCCTCAACGAGGATGGCTTCAATCATATATGGCTCAGGTTCGAGCTTCCCTCCGCCGGCCGGAAGGAGGAGGTCGTATTCAAGCAGAACCCCTCCGCCGCCATGGACATAAGCCCCGCGACTACCGTGGAGCTTTGGGTATACCGCAGCATGCTCGGTGAGTACTCCACGGACATCGCGGAAAACGTGGACGTAGCCGATACCGAGCAGACCGTGACCGTAACGGTCACGGTGCGGGAGGGCTTGGAGCTGGTGCTCTACGAGGCGGTGCTTCCCGTGGGGGCGAAGCAGCCCGTATCCTTTACGGGTTACATAAAGAGCGGGGGCGAATACCCCTATACGGTCTATCTCAACGGCGTCGTGATCCACGAGAGCACCGCCGTGTTCGCAAGGAAGAAATGACGGGCGGACGCCCGATCGCAAACCCGCGGGGGCGGGTTTCGACGGCCGCCCGAAGGCAAGGAGTTTTGTGCAGGGTATCATTTTAAAGGGCGTCGGGAGCTTTTATACCGTGCTCGGGGCCAAAGGGAAAACCTATACCTGCAAGGCGCGCGGCAAATTCCGCATACGCGGTGAAACGCCCTTGCCCGGCGACAGGGTGGAATTCGAGCCGCCGGACGGCGGCGAGGGCTACCTGCTCGAGATATTGCCGCGCAAAAACGCGTTCGTGCGCCCCGCCGTAGCGAATGTGGATCAGCTCGTTGTGGTGATGGCCGCGTCCGCGCCCAAGCCCGACCTCCTTCTTACCGACAGGCTGCTGCTCGATTGCGAGCGGCGCAAGGTCGAGCCCCTTCTCGTCGTCAACAAATGCGACGAGCGCGATGAAGCGCTTTTAAACGACGTGCTCGGGCAGTACGCTCCGGCGGGCTACCGCGTGATCGTCGCCTCCGCGCGCGAGGGCGTGGGCCTTGAGGCGCTCAAGCTCGCGCTTTATAAAAAGGTATCCTGCTTTACGGGGCAGTCGGCGGTGGGCAAATCGTCGCTTCTCAACGCGCTTTTGCCCACGCTCCATATGCCCGTGGGCGAGCTTTCCAAAAAGGTGGAGCGCGGCAAACACACCACCCGCCATGTGGAGCTGGTGCCCGCCTACGGCGGCGCCGTGGCGGATACGCCGGGTTTTAGCCTTTTAGAATCGGGCGAGCTCGAACCCGAGGCGCTTGCCTCCCTCTACCCCGAAATGCGCGGACATCTGGGAGAGTGCTATTTTACCGCCTGTTTGCACGTTACGGAACCCGATTGCGCCGTGAAGCGCCTCCTCGGCGAGGGAGGGCTTTCGCGCGGAAGATACGAGCGCTATTGCGAGCTTGTAAAAGAGTTGGTAGAAATGAGGAAACACAAGTATGATTAAGGTCGCGCCGTCTATTTTATCCGCGGATTTTTCGGATATGGGCAAAGAGGTCGAGCGCGTGGAGGCGTGGGGCGCCGATTACGTGCATTTCGACGTGATGGACGGCAGCTTCGTGGGCGCCATCACCTTCGGCCCCGCCATGTGCAGGGCCGTAAGGAAACGCACCTCGCTCCCGCTCGACGTGCACCTTATGGTGGAGCACCCCGAAACGCACATAACGCAGTTTCGCGACGCGGGCGCGGATATCCTCACCTTCCATGCCGAGGCCGATAGGCATATCCACCGCACGCTCCAGAGCATCCGCCTCGCGGGGATGAAATCGGGCGTCGTTTTAAACCCCGCAAGCCCCGTGTGCCTTATCGAGCACGTGCTCGAGCTTTGCGACATAGTGCTTTTGATGAGCGTCAACCCCGGCGCGGGCGGGCAGAGCTTCATCCCCGGGGTGCTTCCCAAAATAAAAGCGCTTCGCGCCATGGCGGACGCGCGCGGCCTCGCGCTCGATATCGAGGTGGACGGCGGCATCAACCCCACGACGGCGCGGCAATGCATCGATGCGGGCGCGAACGTGCTCGTGGCGGGCAACAGCGTGTTCACCGCGCCCGATCCCGCGGCAATGGTAAAGGCCATACGCGAGGGGAAACCGCTTTAACCGTTAAAGTGACGTATTGTGCGATATGTTATGTAGGGGCCGACCTGTGTGTCGGTCCGCAGGTTATCCTAAACCCTCTTAGGGGTTCGGGGGCCACAGCCCCCGGAGGCTCTAATCCGCCGCCAGCGACATGTGCGGTGGCGGCGGAAAGCCTTACGCCGTAAGGCTTTCCCTGCGGGAATCGCCGACCGTGCGGAACGCGCAGGCGATTCCTGTAACCATCAAAAAAGTGGCTTTTGCCACTTTTTTGACAAGCCCGACGCGGTTACTTTTTTCCCTTGTTCGCCTTGGCCGTGTATTCCGTGCACCGCAGGCGGAGGATCGTCACGGCGTTTACGGTTTTTTCGTCAAAGTCGTAAACGCCCTCGCCGCATTGGCGAACCATGATGTTCTTGAGCGCCGCGAGCTTTTCGTCAAACGCCTGTACGACCTCTATTTTGCCAAAGCCCATGAGGCATTCGTAGTAGGAGGTATAGGTGTCGCTCGCCTCGTCGTATTTTAGCTCGAAGCCGCAGTCCATCTCGAAGCAGGCGTTGGGGTTTTTCGCGATGACGTCGAGCTTTTTCCCCTCGCGCGCGCAGTGCAAATAAAGCGTGAGCGCGGTACCGTCGAAATCGTAGCCGAAATTCATCGGCACCACATAGGGCTGCTCGTTTTCGCAAAGCCCCAGCCTCAGTATCTTGCATGTTTCAAGGATGCCCGCATAATTCTCTGAACGCCTGTCCGCACGCCGCATAATGAATCCTCCTAAGTATATATAGAAATATTATAGCATACGCAAATTTGGAAATAGCGTTTTTTTTGTGCATGGTTTACAATAACAACATGCGCATCGCGCTTTTTCGCGCGCGCTCTCCGTATAAAACCCCGTTTATGTCCACCCTATACTTAAGGAGAAGAGCATGTTTGAAGTTGTAGAAAAGAGGGAGCTCAACCCGACCGTCACGCTTTTGCGCGTAAACGCGCCCGAGATCGCCAAAAAGGCGGAACCGGGTCAGTTTGTGATACTGCGCGTGGATTCGGAGGGGGAGCGCATACCGCTCACCATCGCGGATTACGACCGCGAGAAGGGGCTTGTTACCATTATCTTCCAGCTTGTGGGCGCCGCGACCAAGCTTTTGGGCGGGCTTAACGCGGGCGATTCGCTGCGCGATTTCGTCGGCCCCCTGGGCGTGCCCTCACATGTGGAGGGCTTGAAGCGCGTGGCCGTGATCGGCGGCGGCGTGGGCAGCGCCATCGCGTACCCGGTGGCGAAAAAGCTCCACGAGCTGGGTGCTGCGGTACACACCGTGGCGGGCTTTCGCACGAAGGATCTCGTGATCCTCGAGGAGGAATTCCGCGCCGTGAGCGATAAATTCCTTATTATGACCGACGACGGCAGCTACGGCGAAAAGGGCCTTGTGACCGACGCGCTCAAGGCGCTCATCGAGGGCGGCGAAGCCTACGACGAGGTGATCGCCATCGGCCCCATCATCATGATGAAATTCGTGGCCGCGCTCACGAAAAAGTACGGCGTCAAAACGGTGGTCAGCATGAACCCCATCATGATCGACGGTACGGGCATGTGCGGCTGCTGCCGCGTATCCGTGGGCGGCGAAACCAAGTTCGCCTGCGTGGACGGGCCGGATTTCGACGGGCATCTTGTGGATTACGATCAGCTTATGAAGCGCAACCGCGCGTACGCGGCTTTCGAGCAGCAGCGCTCGCGCGAGGCGGATTGCAGGCTTATGGCAAAGAAGGTCGGTGAATAGTATGGCATACAACAATTCCAACGTAAAGACCCCCATCCCCGAGGCGGCGCCTGATGTGCGAAACAAGGACTTCAACGAGGTCGCGCTCGGCTACACCGAGCAAAACGCCGTGGACGAGGCGAACCGCTGCCTCAACTGCAAGCACCGTCCCTGCGTGAACGGCTGCCCGGTGGGTATCGCCATACCGGAGTTTATCGCCCGCATCAAGGAGGGCGACTACATCGCCGCCGCCGAAAAAATCTACGAGACCAACCTCATGCCCGCCGTGTGCGGCCGCGTATGCCCGCAGGAAAAGCAATGCGAGCAGCTTTGCGTGCGCGGCATCAAGGGCGAGCCGGTGGGCATCGGCCGCCTCGAGCGCTTCGCGGCGGACTATTATATGGCGAACGCGCAAAAGGAAACCGTTGCGCCCGAGAAAAACGGCCATGAGGTAGCGGTCGTCGGCTCCGGCCCCGCCGGGCTTACCTGCGCGGGCGAGCTTGCCCGCATGGGTTACGAGGTCACGGTGTACGAGGCGCTGCACGAGGCGGGCGGCGTGCTGGTATACGGCATACCGGAGTTCCGCCTCCCCAAACAGATCGTGCGCGACGAGATCGAAAACCTCAAAAAGCTCGGCGTTACCATACGCACCAACTTCGTGGTGGGCAAGACCGCCACGGTGGACGAGCTGATCGAGGAAAAGGGCTTCGAGGCCGTTTTCGTGGGCAGCGGCGCGGGGCTTCCGTCGTTCATGAACATCCCCGGCGAGGAAGCGGGCGGCGTATACTCTGCCAACGAGTTTTTAACCCGCATCAACCTGATGAAGGCGTTCAAGGAAGGCGCCGAAACCCCCATCCCGCACCCGAAAAAGGTGGTGGTGGTGGGCGGCGGCAACGTGGCGATGGACGCGGCGCGCTGCGCCAAGCGCATCGGCGCGGAATCAGCCATCGTGTACCGCAGAACGGAAAAGGAGCTTCCCGCGCGCCTCGAGGAGATCCACCATGCCAAGGAGGAAAGCGTCGAATTCCACTTCCTCATCAGCCCCATCGCCATTTTGGAGGATGAAAACGGCTTCGTGCGCGGCGTGCGCTTCGAGCGCATGCGCCTGAGCGAGCCCGATGCCTCCGGCCGCGCGCGGCCCGTGCGCATAGAGGGCAGCGAGTTTGAAATGGAGGCCGATTGTGTGGTCATGGCCATCGGCAACACGCCGAATCCCCTCATAAGCCGCACGACCGAAGGGCTTGAGGTGAACCGCCACGGCTGCCTCATCGTGCGCGACGAGGCCACGGGCCTCACCACGCGCGACGGCATCTTCGCCGGCGGCGACGCGGTGACGGGCGCGGCTACGGTCATTCTCGCGATGGGCGCGGGCAAGACCGCCGCGAAGGCCATCGACGAGTACGTTCGGGCAAAATAAAACCGTAGAGCGCATATAAAAAGCGGCTGTTTCGGAAAACCGAAACAGCCGCTCTTTTATGTTTATACGGTTGCTTAAAAGACCAAACCGTCGTAGTGCAAGTAGCCGTTCACGCCGTTCACGGCGCAGTAATACCAGTTCCCGTCCATGGAAAGCACCGTTACGGGCGTGCCTGCGCTAAGCACCGCGATCACGGGGGCGTCGGGGCTCGCCGCGGCGCGGAAGTTGACAGTTCTGCCATCCTTGACCCGCGCGCCGGTCGCGGTTGCTTCGGCGCCGGGCGCGGGGGCGGCGGGCGCCACGGGGACGGCGGAGAAGCCCTCCACGTAGGGGAACACCATCACGCTCGCGCCCTGCACATACTTGGCGCGCACATAGCCCGTTACGCCGTTGAAAGTACCCGCGTACCAGCCCTTTTTACCGCCGTCGCCGGTTACGGTTACCTCGGAGCCCTTCGGGATGGTAACAAGGCGCTTCGCGTCGGTGTTCGCCTTTTCGTAAACGTAGGTTTTGCTTGTCGCCTTATACCCTTCGTGCATGGTCACGGGTTCGTCGGGGTAGGCGAGCAGGTACTGCGTTTTCACGTAGCCGAGCTTGCCGCTCGCTACCACGCGCACCTTGCACCAGTCGTCGGCGAGCTGCAAAAGCATCACGCGGTCGTTGGCGCTGAGGGTGGCGACGGTCGTATCCTTGACGGTGGAAAAGCCCGTCCTTAAGGGGACGCTGTTGGTGCGGATGACAGCCGGTATCTCCACGGGGTCGGGCTTTGCGTCGGAGGGCTGCGCGTAGCTCGAAAAGGAGGGTATGCCCGCCTTGATCGACTTTACGAGATCGGGATTCGGCACGGCCTTGGTGTTGAGCTTGCACACGGTACCCGGCGGGCAGTTGTAAAAGACCCATTGCGCCACGTGCGGCAGCACGCGGATGCAGCCGTGCGAAACGGCCTTGCCTAGGTTGTTGTACGCGGGGCGCGACATGCTCGAGAGCTTTCGCGAATCGTACATCACGGAATGGATGTAAACGCCGCGCACCACCTGCGTCCAATACTGCGCATACTGGCCGAACGCCACGAAATAGCCGAAGCGCTCCTTGAGCGGGCCGAGGCGGTAGGTGCCGCTGCCGGAGGGGTTTTCCTCATTGCCGGAGCTTAAAAGGCTCTGCAGTACGATAACGCCCGCGGGGCCTCCTTCGTAAACGGTAATGATCTGGTTTACAAGGTCGAGCTCGATGTAGTAACGGTTGGGGTCGGTGTTTTCATAATCCACCTTGCTGACCATGCCGTTGAGGACCGTTGCCTGCGCGGCCCCCGCGGGGAATACCGCAACGGCAAGGGAGAACAGCAGAGCAAGAGCAAGCAAGCGTCGTTTCATTTCGTTCCTCCAAAAAATCGTGTTGTATGCCGCGCCGGGCCTTTAAGCCCCCACGGGCTTTTTGCACAGGTAATACCCGCCTACCGCCCCCGCCGCGAACAGCGCCAGATCGGCGAGCGTCGTGAGCCCCCATGTGACGCCGGGGAACACCGGCACGATGCTGCCGATCAAAAATCCGAGCACGGCATAGTAGGCGTAACCGTAATGCTTATCGAACATCCGCTTCACGAGCAGCACCAGCGCTCCCGCCGTGATCACGGTGCCCGCCGCCATACAGAGCAGCATCAAAATATCGAAGCTGTTGAACGCGGCGAGCATGGGCTCATAAAGCCCCATGTGGATGAGCAAAAAGGAAGTGCTGATGCCCGGGATGATGGTGCCCACCGCCAAAACGCCGCCTCCGAGCGCGCTCGTCCAACCGTTGAAGGGCCAATGCCCGGTGACGGTAAGGGCCTTGTTGAGCACGGTGAATAGTACAATGAAGCCCACGCCGAAGACCGAGGCGACCAGATACCTTTTTCGAAAGCCGCGCGCGTTCGCCTCCTCGATGAGCGAGGGCACGCTGCCCAGTACGAGGCCGATCAGCGCGAACATCGTCGGCTCTTTAAAGTTGAGCATGAGGTATTCCACAAGCCTGCTCACGGCAAGAAGCCCAATGAGCCCGCCGAGCCCGAAGGGCAAAAGGAAGCGCGCGCTCGCCTTGAACGATTTGAAAACGTTCGCCACGGCGTCGAGCGCGGGCTTGTAAATACCCATGGCGACGGCGAGTACGCCGCCGCTCGCGCCCGGCAAAATGGCCGCGATCCCGATGATAAAACCCTTTAAAACACGGAATAGGAACGTGTTCTGCCTCTTCATGCGTGAAAGCTCCCTAAGCGTGCCTGCGCGTTCTTTGATTAGTTTACCAGATTCACAGTCATGTTTCACTAATTGCGGCAGAATTTACAATTCATTCACCAAAGCGGCGCTCTGCGGCGGTTTTTTTTACGACAATTTCGGCTTGCTTTTTTACCGCCCATACGCTATGATAGTTGCGTGCCAAAAAACGGCGTCCCCCAAAAGCGCCGCGCGGCGGCATAGTACGCGGAGAGATGGCTGAGCTGGTCTAAGGCGCACGACTGGAAATCATATGTGGACGGTTATAAACCGTGCATATCGGCTGTAAAAATTGAATATTCAAACGTGGAGGAGTCGCCTAGCTTGGTCGAGGGCGCACGACTGGAAATCGTGTAAACCGCAAAACGGTTTCGAGAGTTCAAATCTCTCCTCCTCCGCCACACCGAGAAAAACCCTTGAAAACACTAATGTTTTCAAGGGTTTTGCCGTTTTTATATGGCTTGCCGATGCATCAGCATTTGAAGCCTTAAACTTAAATTGTTAGAAAAATTCAATCATTATGCTTATCTAACATATGGAATTCCAATAGATTTTGAAATGTATGAATAATACGTCGAAATCCGAATTGTTAGAAAAAATGTTAGAAAAGCCTATAAAGATATATAAGGTCTGATAAAACAATATAAGAAAAAGGAGTACAAAAGCATGGAAATCGAAAATTTAGAGGAACTGCGTGCAATGGTAATCGAAAAAGGAATTATCAACCAAGAAGGAGTCGTAAGCGCTAAGGCAATGAACTACTTCTCCGGGATGTATACCTCGCCTCTACTGGATGAGGTTTGGGGGCTTGCTTTCCATAACACTGAAATGATGGATAAGCTGTTCGGCCTTATGAAGCAGGCTGCCGATACTGGAAAACACGAGGTTTTTGGGGGCATATTGAATACTCTGTATGTTATCTCAGGCATTCATGCCCCCAACGAGTTACATTATATCCTTGGGTGCGCCGATTTTGAAATCAAGCAGATATACGCCCGAGAATTTCTTGAGGATTTTGCCGACTTGATGTATGACTACCGCGCAGAAGCGGATGAGGGAGCGGAAAGTTAATATTTTCAACCCACTTTATGAACAGTTATGGAAAAAATCATGGGACGTTCAGAATTCACCGGTATCAGCCCAGTTGATCCGTTTTGCGGACGTTGGGATACAACGCCCTAGGTCAATCGAGGGGACTGAAACGGTTCTTTATCCGATGGACTCCGCTATAACCATGGCAATTGCGTAATCCCCATCTGCCGATAGTGAAACCGACAATTGCCTAATATCCGCCTCTTGGAGCAATGTCTGCAATTCGCCGCAAACGTGAATTGACGGTTGACCATCCGTTGCGTTCAGTGTTTCTATAAGTCGAAAGTCAAAGGTATTTTCTCTTATATTTGATGCGATTGCTTTAAAAGCGGCTTCTTTTGCGGCAAAATGCATTGCAAAATATTGCACGTGGTTATGCGCGCGGCTTGCTTCCTCAATCTCGCTGGCTGAGAAGGTATGCGTCATAAACGCGCCGTGCCGTAAATTGATCAAGCGCTCTATTTCGCTTAACTCAACTAAATCGACACCTATTCCTACAACCATTTTTATCTCCCGGTAATTTTGTAGTAACCATGTATGATAACGCGAATCGTCCAAAGCCTCAACGGATCGTTCGTGTTTCTGTTGCAATGTTAGCGTTATTGTTTCGATAACACTAGTACAATCATCGCGTCAACAGTCTCG
>JAJFTZ010000098.1 GCA_021372675.1 Eubacteriales bacterium | reverse complement strand
AAGCTCGTCCACAAGCGCCTCGCAAAGCTCTTTCGTCACGGAGGAAGCATCGGGATAACGCGCGCCGAGCGCGTCCACGTAAAGCGCGAGCGCCTCGTGCAGGAAAACGCCCTCCTCGAGGCTGCGCTCCTTATATTCCTTGCGCGGCAAAATGCGCAGCCCGTATTTCGCGAAATGTTTAAAAGGACAGGCGTTGAACTCCTCGAAGCGCGTGGCGCTGCCCGCGGCGTCCCGCCCGTAGAGCATAAGCGCGAGCTGCCTCCCGAAGGGCTCCGGCGAATTAACAAAGAAAAGCGCCTGCTCCACGCCCGCAAGCCTTTCCTTGAACGCTTCGCTTTTTGAAAACCATCCGTAAAGCTCCGCGAGCTTAGGCTCCGCAAGCCCCGTATCCGCGTAGCGGCGAAGCATCCGCACGAGCGAGAGAAACGCCCCCTCGGGCAGCACGGGGTAAAACGAAGCGTTGACGTCCGTGCTTTCGGCAAGCGTGGGAAAAATCGCTTTCATGCGGTCCACGAGCGCGCAGGCGGGCGCGGGCGAGGCGTCTACCGTCATGGGATAGGAAACATAGAGAAGCTCCGTGGGCTTGGAGACGGCGCTGTACACATCCGCGAGCGCGACGGCGCTTTTATCGAGGCTCGAATCCCACGGCGTTACGCCGAGCTCTTTGAGCTTATCGAGCTCGTGATCGTCGATAAGCTCACCGTCGGGCATGCCGGGCGGGAAGGCGCCCTCGTTGGCGCCGATCACGAAAAGCGCGCGCACGCTGCGCGCGCGGGTACGGCCCACGCTGCCGAACAGCACCTGATCGGCCGTAGCGGGGATCACGCCCACCGCGGCGGCGTCAAAGCCCTCGCTCAAAATGTTTAGAAAGCGCGCGTTCGAAAGGGCGGTGTCGCCCATCACGGCGTGAAGCTGGCTTAAAAGCTCCATCACATGGTTGTAGACCTGCGCGTTTTCGGCGGCCAGCTCCAGACGGCCCTCCCGCCTTAAGCCCTCCACAAGCTCGTTCTGCTTTTCGAAGGCGGAGAGCGCCTCGAGATAACGGTGGGCGGCTTCGGTCTTTTGCGCGGCGGTCTTTGCCAAATGGAGTAACTCGCGAAGCTCAAGCAGCGGCGCTACAAGAAGCGCACGCGCGGCTTGCGCCTCCTCGGGCACGACGCCCCTTTTGAACGGCTCCAAAAAGGCCCTGCCACGTATGCCGTAAGCGATCACGTAGTTTTCAAAAAGCTCCGCCTCGTCCGCAGTAACGCCGCAAAGGCCGGTTTTTACAAGCTCCGCCATATCGGAGGAGGAAAAGCCGAGCGTCGCCGCGCGCAGCGCGTAAATTAAAAGGCGCGGCGCGGGGTAGCCGGAAAGCGGGTGCTTGGCGTCGGTAAAAAACGGAATTTTGCGGGCATGGAACACGCGGCTCACGATGGGCAGATACGCGCCCATGTCCGTGCATACCACCGCCATGTCGCGGTAACGTATGCCGTTTTTGGCGGCGAGGGAGATGCGGTCGGCAAGCGCGTGCGCCTCCGCCATGCGGTCGCTCGCGGCGAACAGCATAAGCCCGTCCGGCTCGCTGGAAAACGCCTCGAAGGGGTAGGCGAAGCCCTCGCGCTCGAGGTGCTTTAGCGCGGGCAGCGCCGCGCGCCCGCTATCCCCTTTGCCCTCAAGCGGCAGGCGCACCGTATGGGGCGTAAGCGAAAGCGCCTTAGCCTCCTCATATAAGCGCACATAGGCCTTAAGCTCGGACGCGAACACCGAAGCGTCGCGGCAGCGGGGCGAAAGGTCCGCCCGAAAGGAGACGGAAACGCTTTTCGCGTGCTTCATGAGCTCGGATATGATGCGGTAGATCTGCTCGGTGAGAAGGTCAAACCCGTCGATGAACACATGACATTCCGTTATGAACGACGCGGGCAGGAGCCTTATGAGCGCGTTGAAGGCGTCCTCCGGATCGAGATAGCGGCCGAGAAGATAATCCTCCGTGCTCCCATAGAGGAGCGCGAGGTCCTCGAGCTTTCTTTTCAAAAGCGCGGCGTCCGGCAGTTTTTCGGCTGCGCTCCCTAGTTGCGCAGGGTCAATCTCGAAACGCTTGAACATGGAAAAAAGCCCGCCGCAGGTTTCCGCAAAGCCGGGCCTTTCCGCCACGGAGGAAAACGCGGTGAGCTTTTTAAGCTGATCCCCGACGGATTTTCTTATCACCATGCGCATGCCCTCGGGGGAGAGGAACACGCTTCGCTCGCCGCTTTTTTTGAGCACGCGCCGCGCGAGCGTGGTGAACGAAAACACCGAAACGTTGTAAAGCCCGAACGCCTCCGTAAGCTCGCGCTCGGTCTCGAAGGTGAACTGCTCGGGCACGATCACGAGCACGCGCTCCCCCTTACCAAGAACTTCGCGCATATAATCGCGAAGGCGGCTGCTCTTGCCCGCCCCCGCGCGGCCGGTCACGAAGGTAACGCGGTGCTCCATTAAAATTTCTCCCTGTGCAGTACCGAATAGCGCATGCCGCTCTCGCGCCTCTCGCTCACATAGAGCGCGATGCCCGCCACCGTAAGCGAGGCGTTGAAGGAAAGCGCCTTTAAATTTTCCTCCGCGCCGGGCGGGAAAGTTACCGTCCGCCCGAGGGTGATATGGGGGGTGAAGCGCTTGCGCTCGCAGGAAAAGCCGCCGTCGAGCAGCGCGCTCACGAGCGATTCGCGCAGCACGTTGAGCTCGCGCAAATCCCCCGCCACGTTCACGTAGGCGACCTGCCCGTCGGCATGCGAAAAGGCGCCGTATTTAGCGAGGTGCAGCGTGAACGGGCGTATGCCGCGCACGGCGCGCTTCATAACGCTCGTAAGGCCGTACACGTCGCTTTGCTCGCCCAAAAAATTCAGCGTGATGTGAAAATTCTCCTCCGGCACGAAGCGGCCGCTTGCGCCGAGCGCCTTAAGCTCGCCTTCCGCGCGGTAAAGCTCCGCCTTGAAGGATTTCGGAAGCTCGATGGCGATGAAAAGCCTCATACGCCCTCCTTCGCGCTCGCGAACAGGCCCATATAGAGCTTGGCGCGCTCCAAGATACGCGTCTTATCCCCCGCCTCCACGGCCTCCTTTTCGAAGATGCCGGAGCTTATGCCAAACGCCGCCGCGCCCGCGCGGTAAAGCGTCGCGAGGTTTTCGGGCGTAACGTTGCCCACCGCCGCGAGGGGAATATGCTTAAGGGGCGCCTTCACGGCCTTAAAATATTCCGGCCCGAAAAGGCCCGCCGGGAATAGCTTCACCAAGTCCGCGCCGCTCGCGTGCGCGAGGGCTATCTCGCTCGGGGTAAGCGCGCCGGGTATGCTCAAAAGCCCCGCCGCCTTCGTGGCGGCGATGACGCCCGTATCGCAGTTGGGGGATACGATATAGCGCGCGCCCGCGTTTTGCGCGCGGGAAAGCTGCTCTAAAGTGAGCACCGTGCCCGCGCCGAGAACGAGGCTTTTTTCGTAGCGGCGCACGAGTACGGCGATCGCGCGTTCGGTCTCCCCGGGGTCGCCCGCAAAGTCGAAGGTAAGCTCCATAAAGCGCACGCCCGCCTCGACGAGCGCGTCGGCGCACAAAAAGAGCTTATCCTCGGGGATAGCGCGGCAGATGGCGAGTATGCCCGTTTCAAAAAGGGCGCTGAGCGCGGGTTCCATTTTGACCTCCCCAAAACTAATCTACGCTAATTGTACCATGTCCGCATAAAAAAAACGAGGCGGATGGCAAGCATCCCGCCCCGCGGAACACGGTGTCGCTTCGGATGCGTAAAACCCCGAAGGCGTTCCCCTTCGCAGAAATGGCGCAGCCATTTCTGCGGCCTCCTTCAGGAGTTTTTCATCATTACGGTCTCTATGACCTCGCTCACGTCCTCGCACGCGTCGCAGCAGCGCTCGAGGCACTCGTACATCTCCGTCCACGCCAGGATCGCGACGGGGTTTTGCTCGGAGCGGTACAGGCGGCGGATGGAATCGCGGTGCATGCGGTCGCCCGCCTCCTCAAGCTCGTTCACCTTGATGATATAGCCGTGGATGAGCTTGGATTTCCTGAAATTGTGGAACTCCGAAAGCGCGAGGCGCGTCGCTTCGCAGCACTTGTCCACGATGAGCGCGAACTCCAAGGCGTCGGGCCGCACGGACGAGATGTTGAACATATACGCCTTTCGCAAAACCTCCTCGATGGAATCCGTTACGTCGTCGATCTTTTGGAGCATGAAAAGGATGTCCTCGCGCTCGATGGGGGTGATGAACTCGGCCACAAGCTTTTTAATGAGGTCATGCTTCGCCATGTCCGCGCTATGCTCGATCTCATGCATCGCATTAAGCCGCTCGTCGAGTTTTTCCGGGTCGAAGTCCGCAAGGGTTTCGTTCAGATATGCGGAAGCCTTGCACGCAAAGCCCATGAGGCTTTCGATCGACTCAAAATAATTCACCTTTTTTGCCATGTTGAAAAATCCTCCTCGCAAAAATAAAAGCCGTTCCTAAAATAGGTATAGGAACAGCTTGACCATCAGATACGCGATCAACGCGCAGCCGGGGAAGGTTAAAACCCAAGCGTACACCATTTCCTTCACGACGCCCCAGTTTACGGAGGAGAGCCGCTTGGAAGCGCCCACGCCCATGATGGCGGTGGTTTTGGTGTGGGTGGTGCTTACGGGTATGCCGGTGAGCGAGCTTAAAAGAAGGCAGCCCGCCGCGGCCGCGTCGGCGGCGAAGCCTTGGTATTTATTAAGCTTTACCATATCCATACCCACGGATTTGATGATGCGGTAGCCGCCGATGGAGGTGCCGAGCGCCATCACCACCGAGCAGATCGCCATGAGCCAGACGGGTATTTCAAACGACGTCACATCGCTGTTGCCCGTGGAGAGGAAAACGCCCAGAAGGAACACGCCCATGAACTTCTGCCCGTCCTGCGCGCCGTGCATAAACGCCATAGCGCCCGCGCCGAAAATCTGCGCACCCTTGAAAAACCCTTCGGTTTTGCGCCTATCCATGCGGCGGAAGATGAACTCCGTCGCCTTGGTGGTCAAATAGCCCATCGCGAAGCCCAAAAAGGTGGAAAGCACAAGCCCGTAGATCACCTTGATCCACTCCGAGCCGTTGATGCCCGAAATGCCGCCCTGCAGCGCGATGGCGGCGCCCGAAATGCCCGCGATGAGCGCGTGGCTCTCGCTCGTGGGTATGCCGAACTTCCACGCGGCCGTCGCCCATACTACGATGGCAAACATAGCCGCGCACAAAGCGACGTTCGCGTCGCCTACGTTGCCGTGGAAGTTGACCATGTTGTAAATGGTCATCGCCACGGTTTTGTTGACGAGCGTCATCAAAAACACGCCGAAAAAGTTGAGGATCGCCGCCATGATGATGGCCGCGCGCGGCGACATGGAACGCGTGGAAACGCAGGTGGCGATGGCGTTAGGCGCATCCGTCCAGCCGTTCACAAGGATCACGCCGAGCGTCAGAAGCACCGAGAGGAGCAGCGCCGGGTTTCGTATAAGCTCCGCGATAAACTCCCCAAACGGGACGACGCCTTCGGAAAATTGCATGAACCCTACCTCGTTTTCAATATTACCCGGAGATATCCCCATTTATCTATACACCAATTTCACCCCGCGCGCAAGGCATACGCGTAAACTTTGTCGAAGAACGAGGATATATTTTTTCCATCCTTCCCGCACCGCGCGGCGGGATGTTATAATAACTATGTTTATCGTTTCTCATTTCCGGGCGGAACATTCAAATAACAAGGAGAAAACGCGTATGGATATGTTTGAGGCGCTGTCCGCGCTTACGGCCGCGCCCGGCGTAACGGGCAACGAACGCGGCGCCGCGGACGTGGTGAGCCGCTACTTCAAGGCGTATGCCGACGATGTCAGGCGCGACAGGCTCGGCAACGTGTTCGCCACGGTCGGCAGCGGAAAGCCGGTGGTGCTCATCATGGCGCACATGGACGAGATCGGCATGACCGTGACCAACATCGAGGAAAACGGCATGCTGAGGCTCCAGTCCGTCGCGGGCGTGGACCCGCGCGTGCTGCCCGGCTCCGAGGTGCTCGTGTACGGCAAAGAGCCGCTTCGGGGCGTGGTCGGCGCGATTCCGCCGCACCTTTTAAGCGAGAAGGATCGCGAATCCGCCTATAAAATGGAAGACCTCGCCTGCGACCTTGGGCTTGCGCCCGAAAAGGTGCGCGAGCTCGTCAACATCGGCGACAGCGTCACCTTCGCGCCGCTTCCCCCCTTAAAGCTTAAAAACAACCGCGCCGCGGGCAAGACCTTCGACGATCGCGCGCTCGTGGTGACCATGCTCGAAGCGCTCGATATGCTCAAATCCCGCAAGCTCGGCTGCACGGCGGTGTTCTGCGCCACGGTGCAGGAGGAGCGCGGCAGCTTCGGCGCGAAAACAGGCGCGTTCGGCGTCGATCCCGATATCGGCATCGCCATGGACGTGACGCACGCGCCCACGCCGGGCGTAGACGCTATGGACGCTCTTGAAATGGATAAGATATCCATCGCGCGCGGCTCCAACATCCACCCCGGCGTTTACAAGCGCCTTACCGACGCCGCGAAGGAATGCGGCGCCGCGTGGGAAGCCGAGGTTTACATGGGCCACACCGGCACCGATGCGTGGGAGACGCAGGTAGAGCGCGGAGGTATCCCGACGGGGCTTTTAAGCGTGCCCGTGCGTTACATGCATACGAACGTGGAGACCATGAGCCTCGATACCCTTCGCAACTGCTCCAAGCTGCTCGTCGAATTCCTGATGGGCTTTGGTGAATCTTGGGAGGAAACGCTATGCTTCAAAGATTAGAAGAGCTTTGTAACCTAAGCGGTGTGAGCGGGGACGAGGGCCGCGTGCGCGCGTACATCCGCGAGGCCGTAAAGCCCTACGCGTCCGATATACGCACCGACGCCATGGGCAACCTCTACGTGCATAAGCCCGGCAAGGGCCCTTGCGTCATGGCGTGCGCCCATATGGACGAGGTGGGCATGATGGTGCGCGGCATTCGCGACGACGGCCTTCTCGTTTACGCGCAAACCGGCCTCGACGCGCGCGTGGTCGTAAGTAAGCGCGTGCTCATCGGCCCCGACGCCGTGCCCGGCGTGATCGGCGCGAAGGCCATCCACCTCCAATCTAGAGAGGAGTTCGAGCGCGCCCTCAAGCATAAGGACCTTTACATCGACATCGGCGCGAAAGACAAGGCCGACGCCGAAAAATCCGTAAAGGTGGGCGACTACGTGAGCTTCCCCGCCAACTTCTCCCTGTTCGGCGACGGGCTTATGAAATCCAAGGCGCTCGACGACCGCTGCGGCTGCGCCATCTTGACAGAGCTCTTAAAAAACGACTACGACTGCGATTTCACCGCCGTCTTCACCGTGCAGGAGGAGGTCGGCCTTCGCGGCGCCAAGGTAGCCGCCTACAATGTTAAGCCCGAGCTCGCGCTCATCCTCGAGGGCACCACCGCCAACGACATGCCCAAGTCCGAAGGGCACGAATATGTGACGATGGTCGGCGCCGGCCCCGCCATTTCCGTGATGGACGGCGGCACCATGGTACTGCCTCGCATGTTCAACGCGCTTCGCGCCACCGCGAAAAAGGAAAGCATCCCCTTCCAGCTTCGCAAGGGCACGCGCGGCGGCACCGATGCGGGCGCCATCCACAAATCCCTCGCGGGCGTCGTCTGCGGCGGCATCTCCGTGGGCTGCCGCTACATTCACTCGCCCCAGAGCGTCGCCTCCGTGAGCGACTTTAAAAACGCCTACGCTCTCGCGCACAGCTTTTTGAAAAACAGAACGTTTGAGGAGGTTCTTGCAAATGTTTAAGGACATGATAAAAACCATCGTTGAAGCCTACGGACCTTCCGGACGAGAGCGCACGGCCGCCGAGGTCATAAAAGCCTTCGTCGCGCCCCATGCCGACAAGGTGTATTACGACGCCTTAGGCAACCTCATCGCCTGCAAAAAGGGCGTCTCCGGCAAAAAGATCATGCTCGCCACGCATATGGACCAGATCGGCCTTATCGTTACCCATATCGACGACAAGGGCTTTTTGCGCGTCTCCAACGTGGGCGGCGTAAGCCCCACCGTAAGCATCGCCCGCGAGGTGATGTTTGAAAATGGCGCGCGCGGCGTTACCTCCTTCGAGACCGAAAAGAAGAAGATAACCGAGGCGGGCATGCCCGAGCTCTTCATCGACATCGGCGCCAAATCCCGCGAGGAGGCCGAGGCGAAGGTCGAAGTCGGCGACGTGGCCGTTTACGCGCCCCACTTCTTTGAAATGGGCCGCTTCATCACCTGCGGCGCGCTCGACGACAGGCTTTGCTGCGCCATCGCCGCCGAGGCCTTCAACACCATGGAAACCGAGCACGACGTGTACGCCGTGTTCACCGTGCAGGAGGAAGTCGGCTGCCGCGGCGCAGGCCCCGCCGCCTACGCCATCGAGCCCGATCTCGCCATCGCCCTCGACGTGACCGCTACCGGCGATACCCCCAAATGCGCCGCCATGAGCGTGACCGCGGGCAACGGCCCTACCATCAAGGTAATGGATTCCTCCGTGATCGTGCCCGTTAGCGTGCGCGAATTTTTAAAGAAATGCGCCGAGGCCGAAAATATCCCCTACCAGTACGAGGTGCTCCGCGCGGGCGGCACCGATACCTCCGCCATCCAGCGTACCAAAGACGGCGTGCTCGCGGGCTGCATCTCCATAGGCACCCGCTACATCCATTCCCCCGTCGAGACCGCCAGCATGGACGATATCGAAAACGCCGTAAAGCTCCTCAAAGCCGCGCTCAGGCAAAAGGTTCTGCCTGAGGCGTAGGGGGTACGGTTACTTTTCTTGAAAGAAAAGTAACCAAAAGAACTTTTGGTCAAATTATATTAAGCTTGCTTTACGTGAAAAGGCGCCCAAACAACGGGGCGCCTTTTATGTGGCTTGCGCCGTATTTATCCCTCTTGCTGCGCGAGGCCCGGTATATCCCCCACGCCATCCAAAATCAAACGCGGACGGTAGGGATAATTGCCCACGTCCTCGCGCTTGGTCACGCCCGTGAGCACCAAAATGGGATCGAGACCGCTTTCGATGCCCGCGATGATATCCGTATCCATGCGGTCGCCTATCATACAGGCCTCCTCGGAATGCACGTCGAGCATTCTTAAGCCCGTGCGCATCATAAGCGGGTTAGGCTTGCCCACGAAATACGCCGTTTTGCCGGTGGTAAGCTCGATGGGCGCCACGAGCGCGCGGCACGCGGGAACGATGCCCGTCTCGCCCGGGCCCGTAAGATCGGTATTGGTGCCGATGAGCTTCGCGCCGTTTCGCACGTGGTGGATGGCGCGGCACATGGCGTTATAGTTATAGTTGTCCGTTTCGCCTACGATCACATAATCGGGATCGACGTCGTTGATGGTGATGCCCGCGTCGTAAAGCGCGTTATGCAGCCCCGGCTCTCCGATCACATACGCGCTGCAGCCGGGCGCCTGACGGCTTATGAATTTCGCGGTCGCCAGAGCGCTCGTGTAAAAGTGGCTTTCATCCACCTCCAGCCCCATGCGGTACAGCTTTTGCTGAAGCTCCCTGGGCGATCTGCCGCTCGCATTCGTCAAAAACAGGAACTTTTTGTTTTCCCTGTACAGCCACTCCACAAATTCCTTCACGCCGGGCAGAATGCGGTTGCCGTGGTAGATCACGCCGTCCATGTCGATGATGAAGCCCTTTTTCGCCCTGAGTTTATCCATAAGGTAAGGGGAGTCGAACCCCTGCGCCGCAAAGCTGCGATTTTGGCGCACTGCATCGTCGTCATCAGTCGCCGTAGCCCCGCTACGGCTCCCTCCTCCTCCTTGCATTGCATCCAAACTGGCAGCTTTGCGGTCAAGGAGTTTAAAGGGTCGTAAAGTATGTCAGCGCGTTTGCGCCGGTGTGAGGGCGTAGTGGTGCTACGGTGAACACCGGCAACACAGCGATGGCGTGCTTTCCGGCCCTCTAAACCGTAGGGTTTCGGCTCCCCTTACCTTAAGGTATTGCTCTCTTTCCTTTATTCCCTTTCAACATTCTACCAGAATACGCGCCGCCGCGCACCTCGTTTCATGTTTGCGTTTCGTAAAATCCGCCAAAAAAGCCGTACCGTTTGACGAACACGTGTCAAACGGTACGACTCTCACTTTATAAGGCGAAGCGGGCGTCGCCCGCGAATATGCATTTCATCAACCGTTAATAGGCTCCTTGCAGCCCTCCGCAAACTCGGGGGAGCAAACGGCTTCTTCAAACTGTATTTCCAATTTAGGCTCGGATGCGGTTATGATCTTTCTTTCGCACATCGCGCGTTCCTCCTTCCTTTTCTTGGCCTTATTGTACCGCACCGGGCCCTCAAAAAATACATGGTATCTGGAAACGCGCTGTGAACAAATTGCGACACGTTCCTAATCTTGTTCCGCTTCCCGGGCGCGCGCCTTTTTATCCGCGGCGTCCAGCAGCGCGCCTAACGCGAGCCCCGCGCTCATGCCGATCGCGATGCCGGTGGGGATGTTTTCATACGCCGCGCCAAGGCCCGCGCCCAAGCCCGCGCCGATGCACAGATAGAGCGACAGATTGTCGCTTTTCGGCTTTTCGAGCTCGTAAAGTTTTCCCCTTTCACCCTCGCCCCGCGGCAAAAAACCGTGCTTCGTCAAAAGCCGCGCCGCCGCGTCGCCCTCCAAAGCGTACGCGCGTATAAAATAAACGCCCGGCTGCGAAAACGCCCACTTTAAAATCGCCTTGAGCGCCTCCGGCGCGTAGCCGTTCCCGCGGTGCGGCGCGTCTATTTCACACAGCACCTCCACGGTCTTGTTTTCGGGTGCGCCGCGAAAACCCGCGCTCCCTACCGCCTCGCCGCTTTTCAGGCAAACGCGCCACGGCGCGCCCCAGCTTTCTCCGCTATGCGCGAGCGTGAGCCGCTTCGTTTTTAAGCCCTTACTTTTCATGCGCGGCCTCCCCGCCGTTTTGTTACAGTATACCACCCGCGCCTCGCCGCACGCGGGAAAAGCGGCATGTTCACAGAAAATTTTCCGTGCGCGGCATGGTTTTTGCGCGAGCGGTTTCTTCCCGTAAACGCACCTTGTATTCTAAGTCCCTATTCTTTGCGTTTTCGCTATCCTTCGACATAGACAGGCGACCTACGGTCGTTTAAATTACCGTCCGATCAGCGCGAGGAGCGCGCTAAGATCGACGGCTTCCGCCATTTTTTCGCCGCCCAGCCGGCTCGGGTGGATATGATCCCCCGAATCGTACGCGGGGAGCATATGGCTTTGTTTTTGCGGGTCGCACACGGCGGACGCGAAGTCCGCCGTCAAGTCGAACGCGCCGCCGTGAAGAATCCAGTCGTTCGCCTCGTTTCTGATGCGCTCGGTCGCCTCGTTATGGGTGAGATAGCCGCCGAACGGCGTTATGGTGCAGCCCACGGTCTTTAGGTTTTGCGCCTTGCAAAGCGAAACGAGCTCTAAAAAGCCCAAAATAAGCTCCGGCGCCGTGCAGCGCTGCGCGCCTTCGGGCGTGTGGCGCTTTTTGCCGCCCGGCTGCGAAATATCGTTGACGCCAAGTTCGATCATAACCGCGCGCGCGCCGCTCAGGGGCGCAACGTCCCACGAGAAGCGCGTGAGCGCCGCGCGGCCGAAAATCTGCGTTTCCTTCAAAAGCGGGATGGAGGTATCGAGCAAAAGGCGGTTGCCGCCGATCCCCATGTTGAAAAGCGCGGGGCCGCCGCGTTCCGAGAGCCTTCTTTCGAACGGGCCTGTCCAAAGCCCCATGGAAGTGATGGAGTCGCCAAAGGCGACGATGGAGCACGCCGCCTCATCGTCGGTCTCCGCCTCGAGCCGCGCGTAACAGCGCGCGCCCTGCAGCGCGGCGAGCTTATCGCCGAAGCGGCGCGGGATCGGAAAATCCTGCCCGCAATGATCGCCCTCCTTGGAATACCCCGCGGGCAGTATCGTGAGCGCGCGCGGCGCGCTTTTCCCGCCGTAATAAAGCCAAAGCTCGAGCGTCTCGCCAGAGGTTACGCTTACCTCCACCGGGTCGGATTTAAGCTCGAGGCCCGGCATAAGCATGACCTCCCGCCGCCCCGTAAACGCAAGCGGATAGATTTTTTCGCCGATGCCGAGCATTGCCCTGCCGCAAAGCATGGGCTCTTCCCCATACCGCTCGCAGAGCACGACCCTTACGCGCCGCGCACAAAAGGGCATCGTGATATCGCAGCGCATCGTTTTGCCCGCAGCGTGTTTCACAAGCGGCTTCAATGCCTCATATTGCGC
>JAJFTZ010000007.1 GCA_021372675.1 Eubacteriales bacterium | reverse complement strand
AAGGGCGCTGCCGGTCTTCGGGGAGTTGATAAGGGAGTTTCAGCGGTAAGCAGGCCGCGGGAACTCGCACATAAAACTGCGCTTTGTTTCGAAACGACAAAACCAAAGGAGGGCGACGACGCGCCCTCCTTTTGCTTCGGTCATACTCACCCGGCGAGCTTGCGATTCACGGAATCCAAACCGATCTTTCGGATGATATCCAATTCTTCCATGGTCATAAGTCCGGCGTTATATAAGTTCAGGTATTCTTGAGAAACGGAAGCGTTGAAAATCATCAAGTCGTCGGAATTTATCGTAACGGGAACGCCATAGTCGAACAATACCCTTATCTGGTGGGATCGGTAATTTTCGGCGTTTTTCAGCATGACATTGCTTGTCGGACAAACATTCAACTGTATTTTATGCTTCGCCAGCCATTTCATGATTTGCGGCGACGCGGCGGCGGCGATACCGTGCTGTATTTGGTCGAGCTCCAATTCCTCCGCATACCGCATCACGTCTTCAGAGCCGCTAAATTCGCCGATATGGGCTTTGAGAATCAATTTTGCGCCGCGCGCCTTTTGGCATACTCCTTTTAACTCGTTGATGGAATACGTACCTGAATAATTGCAAATATCGATTCCGCGAAACCAGTGGGCGTCAAATATCTCATCCAGCCTGTTTTGCTCGCTAAGCGCATAACCCAAGGCCAGGTCCGGCAAAAAAAGCGTATCCGGCGCAAAGCGTTCGTGCATTTCGTCCATGATTTTAATGAAGCCGTCTATCGTTCCGCACGCGTCGATTTCATCGATCGCATAACTCAGCGCCAGCACCGCTATATGATCCGCTTTGGCTTGTGCAAAAGCGGCTTCGATTCTTTTTAAATATCCCGGAAAACCCGGGCAATGGCATTTCACATTGTCGTTCAGCCATTGGTTCATTGCATCTAAAGAGTTAAATGGTTGAGAAGGAGGTTCAATTTTGACATTCGCCCATTTTTCTATATAAGCTTTACTGCCCCCGCGCCCTGCGTGGCTATGCAAATCGCTTTTCGATATGCTTCCCATTTCAGAAACGGAATGATTACCGAGCGCCCGATAAAAATTGCTTTCCTCCAATGTCATAACTGCCTTCCGATCTTTATCGTGCGCCGAAATCTCGCGTATCCTTCCAAAATCAAAACTCCGTCAGCTCCGTAAACACAACGTCATGCCGCATCGCAATGCCGCCGTATACTGTCTTTGCGGCGTGCGGCATCTCTTTTCTCAACATGTCCGTATTCCCCGACATAAGTTTCTTTTGATTCTTTTCTTTTCAAAGAAAAGAATCGTCTCCCTTATTATTCCTGCCGATCCGCCTTGTTCACGAACTTGCCGAATTTGTCGATCCAGGCGAGCTTGGCGGTGCCGGTGGGGCCGTTTCTGTTTTTGGAGAGGATGATCTCGGCGGTATTGTCGGCGGTTTCGTCGTATACGGCGGGGCGATACAGCATCATCACCATATCGGCGTCCTGTTCGATGGAGCCGCTTTCGCGGAGGTCCGCCATATGCGGGCGGTGATCGGTGCGGTTTTCCGGGCCGCGCGAGAGCTGCGAGCCGAGCACGATAGGCACGTCCAGCTCGCGGGCGAGTATTTTGAGCGAGCGCGTCACCTCCGCGATCTCGGTTACGCGGTTTTCGCTTTTGCCTCTGGTCTGCATGAGCTGGAGGTAGTCGATAACGACCATGTCGAGCCCGCGGCTCGATTTGAGCCTGCGGCATTTGCTGCGTATTTCGGTCACGCCGATGCCGCCTGTGTCGTCGATGTAGATATTCGCCTTGGTGAGCGGATCGAGCGTGTTGGAGATGCGCAAAAGCTCGGCGTCGTTGAGCCTGCCGGTCTTTACGTTTTGCATGTCCACGTTCGCCTCGGAGCAAAGCATGCGCATCACGAGCTGCTCGCGCGACATCTCGAGGCTGAAGATACAGACCGTGGCGCCCTTGTTGGCGGCGGGGAGCGCCATGTTGAGCATGAAGGCGCTTTTGCCCATCGACGGGCGGCCCGCGACGATCACGAGGTCGCTCTTTTGAAGGCCCGTGGTCAGCTCGTCGAGCTCGTAGAAGCCGGTGGTGAGGCCCGTGAGCTTGCCCTTGAGCTTGATAAGCTCGCCGATGCGGTGGTAGCTCTCCATCACGGTGTCCTCGATGTGGATGAGCGAATCCTGCGATTTCTTCATGGAGATATTGAAGATCTTCCGCTCCGCGTCGTCGAGAAGCGCGTCCGCGGAGCTTTCGCCCTCGAGCGCGTCCTTGCTTATTTCGTTGCCCGCGAGCACGAGCCGCCGCATGATGCTGCGCTCCTCCACGATCTTTACGTAGTGCGAAACGTTTGCCGCGGTGGGCGTGAAAAGGGAAAGCTCGCTCACGTAATCCGCGCCGCCCACGCTCTCTAAAAGGCCTGCGCGGCGGAGCGCGTCGGTCACGGTAACGCTGTCCACGGCGTTGCCGTTGTTATAAAGGTTAAGCATCACGGCGAAGATATCCTGATGCACGGGCAGGTGAAAATCCTCGCTTTTGAGCGTTTCCACGGCAAGCTCCATCGCGGCGTGCGAAAGGAGAATGCTGCCGAGCACGCTCTTTTCCGCCTCGATGCTCTGTGGCAGGGCGTTTTCGAAGTTGGGTCGCGGCATGGTAAAAACCTCCGGCTTGGCAAGATCTGTGAGGTTACTTGAGCGGTAATACCTCTACTTTAAACTTTGCGGCGGTGTTTTCGAACATGTGCGCGGTCACGTCGGTGACGCCGAGCGCCTTGATCGGCTCGTCGATGCGTATTTTGCGCTTGTCTACCTCCAGGCCGTACTGCGCCTTGAGGGCGTCGGCGATCTCCTGCGCGCCCACGGAGCCGAACAGCTTGCCGTTTTCGCCGGCCTTGGCCGTCACCTTTACGGTGAGCCCGCTCATTTCGCCGGCAAGCTCCTTGGCGCGCTTCACCTGCATATCCTTGCGGTGCGCGTCCGCGCTCTTCTTGATGGCCGCCGCGTTGATGGCGGAGGCGTCCGCAGCCGCGGCAAGCCCCTTGGGAATGAGGAAATTCTTGGCATAGCCGTCGCTTACGTTCGCCACGTCCCCGGCCTTGCCGGTACCCTTTACATCCTGCTTCAATAAAACCTTCACTGTACCTTCGCCTCCTTCAGGTAATCGAAAATGCTCGCGGTGAGCTGCTTTACCGCTTCGTCCATCGTGACCGCGTGGAGCTGCGCGCCCGCTACGGTCAAATGTCCGCCGCCGCCGAGCGCCTCGAGCACGATCTGCACGTTGATGTCGCCGAGGCTGCGGCCGCTTATCATAATCACGTCCTCGCTTCGCGCGAGCACGAACGATGCGCGTATACCCTTGATGGAAATAAGCTCGTCTGCCGCCTGCGCGGCGATGAGCGGCGCGTTTTCCATATCCGACGGGCAGGCGGAAATGGCGATGCCGCGCTCCATCAAAAGCGCGCCCTCCACCACCTGCGCGCGGCTGCGGTAGGTTCTCATGTCGTCCTGGAACATCAGCTTTACGGTGCTGTTGTCCGCGCCGTTTTTCCTAAGGTATGCCGCCGCCTCGAAGGTGCGCGCGCCGGTGTTGAACGCGAAATGCTTGGTATCGAGCGTGATGCCCGCGAGCATGGCGCCGCATTCGAAGGCGGTGGGGCGTATGTTATCGTCGAAATACTGTAGAATCTCCGCGACGATCTCGCATACGGACGAGGCGGCCGCGTCGAGGTAGTGGAGCGTGGGGTTGGATATGGAATCGACCGGGCGGCGGTGATGGTCGATCAGCACGGTTTTGCCCGCGCGCTCGTAGAGCGCGGGCGCGGCGAGCGAGCTGAGGCGCTGCGTATCCACCGCGATCACCACGCTGTTGGGGCGCATGAGCGCCTCCGCCTGTTCGGGTGTTTTCACGCAGTCGCGGTAAAGCTGGTTTTCGCGCATGCCGTCGAGCACGTTTTCCACCATGTTGTTGCCCTCGTCGAGCACGAAATAAGGCTTGCAGCCCGCGAGGAGCGCGCAGCGCATTAAACCCAGCGCCGCGCCCAAACAATCCATATCCGGGTACTTATGGCCCATGAAAAACGCCTGATCGGAATTTTCCAAAAGTTGCCTTAAGGCTTTTGAGAAGAGGCGCGCTTTCACGCGGGATTGCTTTGCCGCGAGCTGGCGCTTGCCGCCGTAAAAGGAATAGGCGGAGCCGCGCTTCACGACCGCCTGATCGCCGCCGCGGCCGAGTGCGAGCTCCATCGCCTGGCGCGCGGAGCCGTCCGAACCCGTGATGCGGCTTTCTACGCCCACCGCGATGGAGAGGGTAACCGGCTGGCCGGTGCCGGTATCGATCTCACGCACCGCGTCGAGCAGCGAAAACCGCTCTTTTTCAAGCTCCGTTAGCATTTTAGCCTCGAAGATGATAAAGAACTTCGCGTTGTCGTAGCGGCGGTAGGCGCCGCCCAAGGAGGATGCGAGCGCGTTCACCCGGCGCTCCACCTCGGCGAGCACCACGCTTTTCGCAAACTGCAAATCGGAGCTCAATTCCTCGTAGTTATCCACATACACGAGCGCCACGGTGGGCATCTGCTCCTCGTAAAGGCGCGAGTAGTGCAGCGCCTCGGTGCGGTCAATCCAGTATTGGAAGGTGAGCGGCTGCGCGCGCTCGTGCGAACGGCGCACCGGCACGCTCATGAGCTGGAAGCAGCGGCCGCTGTGTTCGAAGGTAAACGACTGCGCCGGGTCCTCGGGGTCGAAGCCGGGAAGAAGCTTTTTGATGTCATGCCCGGAAAATTCGGCCGAAAAAGCGTCGTTGCACCATATGATCTGCCCGTCGGCGTTGAACAGCAGCGAGGGGATGTTGACGGAATTGAGGATGCTGCTTGCCGCGCTTTCGTTTTCGCGGAACACGTCGTTGAGGGCGGCGCGCGTACGTTTCGCGTAGATGTTTACGGAAACGAGCGACGCGAGGAAGGAGAAAATGCTCACGGCCGCAAGCAGTATACCGAACCACAGCGGCGCGGGCTCCCGCAAAAAGTAGAGCGACGCACAGGCGACGAGCGCCGCGAGCAGCAGCACGCCGAGCGCCGCGTAAGGCCGCTGTTTCATAGTGTCGCCCCCCTCCGTTTCACGCGAATACCCGCGGGCCGGTCGCTTATTTTTTATGCACCGCGCGCCCGCGCGCCTTGATGATGCGGTCGATTACCCCAAAGCCCGCCAGCACGACGAGGCTCGATGGGAACAAAAGCAAAAGCGCGATGTAGATGAAAACGCGGCGGCCGCCCGCGCGCTGGCGTGAAAACACCACGGAAAACTCAAAAAGCGCAAGCCCCATGAGCGCGAACGGCGGCACGATGATGCACTCCGCCGCCGCCGCGATGGCTGCGGCGTTGTTTAAATTCAAAAAAGAGCACGCCGCGGCGCCCGCGGCGAGGATGAGCGCGCCCCACAGGAAATCCTTGGGAAGCTGCCATAAAAGAAACGGTGCCATCGGGCGAAGCTCCGCCTTGGCGCGCTTTAAGAGAGCGCGCGCGAGCAGCGTATCGAGGAAAGCGAACGCCTCCGAGAGCCCGAGGATAAGCGCGACCACGAGTTCGGGCACCAGATCGACCGCCGCGGTGAGATACGTTTCCATGAAGGCCGCCTGCTCCTGCGAAGCGAAAAGCTGCGGAAGCAAGGGAAGAAGCCGTTTTACCTCGGCGGAAACGGCCGTTACGGCCGCGTCGAACGGGCTGCCGCCCGCCAGCATGGAGGGGAGGCATAAAATCGCGTAGCCGAAAAGCGCGAGCACCGCACTCATCGCGATGACCGCGTGGCGGTAGGGCCGCTTTTTCAGTAGAACGTAGGCCAAAATAAGGGAAGCGGGCGCGAAAGCGGCGAGCATGTAGAGCGCTGTCGCCGCGTCGGCCACGAGGAGAAACAAGGCCGCAGCCGCGCCGCCAAGCGCCGTGAGCAAACAGGCCGTACCCCACGCGGCGCCCACGAAGCCCAAAAAGGCGGGCATGAGCAGCAGCAAAACGGGGAAAAACGCACCCAAACCCGCCCCTGATCCGATGAGGAGCGAAAAGGCCAAATGCTTTAAGCTGACATTGCGGTTCAAAAAATTCACCCGATCGCCAAAAGCGCGGCGCGCTTTCAGCATGAAATATAGCTATTAGGAATATTATAACACGGCCCCGGCGTGCGCCACAACGTAGGGGAAAAATTACGCCTCGAGCGCCTCGAAAAGCGCATTTCTCCCGTTTTCCAACGTAAGGCTTATCTCGCGGTGGAGGCTATTGCAAAAGTCCGTCATCGCCTTTTCGCGCTCGCAGGCGAGCGTCGCGGCGCGCTCGGTGTAAAATCTACCGTACAGCTTTTTGAGCTTAAAGTGGTATTCCTGAAAGAACGAGGAAACGTCCGCGCCTCCGCCCTCCAAAAGGATACCTCCGTTTTCGTCGAGCACATAGAGCGGCTCCTGCATGTTGCCGCCGTATTGGAGCGTGCGCGCCACGCCCAGCGCGCCGGTCACGTCGAGCTTGTCCGCGTCGTAGAGTATTTTTGCTTCGATGGTCGCGGGCGTATCGTCGATGCGGAAACGGTGCGTGCGGATGCAGTCGCGCACATGCGCGGCGCGATCCTCGCGCCAGCCGTTTTGAAGAAGGAACGCGTACGCCATTTGCGCGCCCGCGCGCGCGTGGCAGACGCGCTCGTCCTTTGCTTGTAAAGGCCGCGCGATATCGTGTAAAAGACACGCGGCGATCAAAATATCGCGATCCGCGTTTTTTTCGCAGCGCGCGATATCGAGCGCTATGTAAAGCACGCGGTCGATATGGGAGCGGTCGTGCGCGCTGTCCTCGGTTTTTTCGAGCATATACCGCTCGAGGAGGGCGAAGGTATTTTTATCCATGGGTACCCTTCTGTTTGTTTTGTAAAGACCGCCCAACAGCGATTTTCTCTGTTGGGCGGCTTAAAAGGCTAACGACTTCGGGTATTTTTCGATCGCTTAGTCCGCCACGTAGGGCAGAAGAGCGACCACGCGCGCGCGCTTGATGGCGATGGCCAGCTCGCGCTGGTGCTTGGCGCACACGCCGCTCATGCGGCGGGGCATGATCTTGCCGCGCTCGGTCACGAACTTGCGCAAACGCACCGTATCTTTATAGTCGATATGCTCGACTTTATCGACGCAGAAGCCGCATACCTTACGCCTGGACTTGCGCGGGCGGGGCCTCATTTTACGATCTTCCATTGTAACGCTCCTTTCAAAAATTCAAACCTCAATCGAAATCATTAGGTTAGAATGGCAGCTCGTCATCGACGTCGGTAAAGCCTTCCGGCTCGAAATCAGCGCCGCGCTGCGGCAGGTTGGAGGGCGCCCGTTCAAAGCCCGGGTTGGCGCCGCCGTCCTGCGTGCGCGGTGTGAGAAATTCCACATCGTCCGCGATGATCTCGGTAACGTACCGTTTTCCGCCGTCCTTGCCTTCGTAGCTGCGGTTTTGCAGCTCGCCCACCACGCACACCTTGCGCCCCTGCGCGAGGTATTTGCCGCAAAGCTCGCCGAGCTGGCGCCACGCGACGATATTGAAAAAGTCGGTGGGCCGTTCGCCGGCCTGGTTTTTGTTTTTACGGTTGACCGCGATGGAAAATGTGCAGACGGATACGCCGGAATTCGTGGTACGTACCTCCGGGTCGCGGGTGAGATTACCGATCAGGATTACCCTGTTCATGCTATGCCATCCTTTCCGTTCACTTAGGCGTCCTTGCGGACTACGATAAAGCGAAGGATGTTCTCGTCGTTGTTGAAGTTACGTTCGAGCTCCTTGGGAAGCTCTCCCTCCGCTTCAAAGTTGACAAGCACATAATAGCCCTCCGTCTTATAGTCGATGGGGTAGGCCAAACGGCGCTTGCCCCACTCGTCCACATTTCCCACGACGCCGCCGTTAGCGGCGATGATGCCCGAAAACTTTTCGATGATGGCCTTTAGGGCCTCTTCCTCCAGTTCCGGCGTGACGACATACAGGGTTTCATACTTGTTCACGCTTTTCACCTCCTTATGGTCTTATGGCGCCGCCTCAAAGGACGGCGCAAGAAGTACGTTAGCATGGTATTATAACACAGGCGGCTTGCCTGTGACAAGCCGCCTTTTCCGTTTTTTCCGTCTTTTTACCGCCTTATGCGAGCTTTTCAAGCCCGAAGCGGAGCCGCCTTAATGCCTCTTCGCGGCCAAGGAGCACCGCGATCTCGATGGCGCCGCCCGGCGTTACCTGCTTGCCCGCAAGCGCGATGCGCACCGGCCACATGAGCGTGCCGTTTTTGACCTCCATCGCCTCGGCCATGCCCGTCAAAAGCACGTGCAGGCTTTCCTCCGTCCATGCGGAAAGCGCCGTAAGCTCTTTCAAAACGGCGGCGAGCATGGTTTTCGATACCGCGGCGTCGGTCTTCGACTTTTTGTTGGTAAAAAGCTCGACGTCGTAGCCTTCATCCAAACGGGCGAGGAAACCGACCATCTCGGGTATTTGGCTGAACAACTCCACGCGCGGCTGCAAGATGCGGCAGAGGACGCTTTTATCCATGCGCGAAATGCCTGCGAGCTCGTAGTACGGCGCGGCGTGCGCGTTAAATTCCGCCTCGCTTAGGTCGCGCACGTACTGCGCGTTGAGCCATTGGAGCTTGTTCGGGTCGAAAATGGCGTTGGACTTGCTGAGGCCCTCCACGGAAAACGCCTCGATCAGCTCGGGCAGGGTAAACCTTTCGCGCTCGTCGCCCGGGTTCCACCCGAGGAGCGCGATGTAATTGACGATCGCCTCCTTGAGATAGCCCTTGGCGATATAATCCTCGTAATAGGCGTCGCCGTCGCGCTTACTTAGCTTATGCGTCGCGTCGCGCATGATGTTGGTGAGGTGAATATACACGGGCTTTTCCCATCCGAACGCCTCGTAGAGCAAATTGTACTTGGGCGTGGAGGAAAGGTACTCGTTGCCGCGTATCACGTGGGTGATGGCCATGGCGTGGTCGTCCACCACGTTTGCGAAATTGTAGGTGGGCATTTTGTCGGCCTTGATGAGGATTTGATCGTCGAGGTCGGCGCAATCCACCGCGATGTGGCCGTAGATGAGGTCGTCAAACGAGGCCTCGCCTTGCGTCGGCACGTCTTGGCGAATAACGTAGGGCGTGCCCGTCCCAAGCTTTTTTTCGATCTCGTCCGCGCTCAAATGCAGGCACTTTTTATCGTACTTGAAGGTTTCGCCGCGCGCGGCGGCCTCCTCCCGGCGCTGTTCCAGCTCCTCGTTGGTGCAGAAGCAGCGGTAGGCGCGGCCCTTTTTAACAAGCTCCTCGGCATAGGGCAAATACATGTTTTTTCGCTCGCTCTGTATGTAGGGGCCGTAAGCGCCGCCCACGTCCGGGCCCTCGTCCCATGTCATGCCGATGCCCTTGAGCGTGCGGTAGATGACCTCCGTCGCGCCTTCGACGAAACGATTTTGGTCGGTATCCTCGATGCGGAGCACGAACGTGCCGCCGTATTTGCGCGCAAAAAGGTAAGTGTACAGCGCGGAGCGCAGGTTACCGAGGTGCATATAGCCCGTGGGCGACGGCGCGAAGCGCGTGCGGACGGTAGACATAGAGTTTTCTCCTTATTTGTTAGGCTTAAAGCTGTCTTTCAGGTCTACGGCGCGGTTGAATACGGGCGCGCCCTCCTTATGGTCGAGGTCGGCGCAGAAATAGCCCACGCGCATGAATTGGAAGCGATCTCCGGGCTTTGCACCGGCCAGCGCCCGCTCCGCATAGCCGCGCTTTATCACGGCGGAGTTGGGGTTGAGGCGGCTTATAAAATCCTTCTTTGCGTCCTTTTCCTCGTCGGCGTCGTCCGATACGTCCTCCTCGTAATCGAGGAGCAGAGGCTCGTACAGGCGGAATTGGGCGGGAATCGCCTCCGCCGCGCTTACGAAGTGCAGCGTGCCCTTCACCTTGCGCTCGCTCTCGCCGCTTCTGGTGGCGGGGTCGTAGGTGCAATAAATAGCCGTCACATTGCCGTTTTCATCCGTATCATGCCGCGTATACCGCACGATATACGCGGCTTTCAGGCGAACCTCGCCGCCGGGCTTAAGGCGGAAATACTTGGGCGGGGGATCGGCGGAAAAGTCCTCGCGCTCGATGTAGAGCTCGCGGGAAAACAACACCTTGCGGCTCCCCAGCTCGGGCCTTCCGGGCAGGTTTTCAAGCTCGATCTCCTCGGTTTTGCCCGCCTCGTAGTTTTCGACCACAAGCTTTACGGGGTCGAGCACGGCCATCATGCGGGGGGCCTTTACGTTGAGATCCTCGCGCAAGCAATGCTCGAGCATGGCGGTATCCACGACCGAGTCGGCCTTTGCTACACCCGCGCGCGCAAGAAAATCCTTGATGGCCTCGGCTGTGTAGCCGCGGCGCCTGAGGCCGCAAAGCGTGGGCATGCGGGGGTCGTCCCAGCCGGACACGTAGCCTTCCTCGACGAGCCGCCTTAAGTAGCGCTTGCTCATCACGGTGTTGGTGAGGTTTAAACGCGCAAATTCGATCTGGCGGGGTTTGGGGTCGAATTCGCACCGATCCACCACCCAGTCGTAAAGGGGGCGGTGCGCCTCGTACTCGAGCGAGCAGAGGGAATGCGTTACGCCCTCGATCGCGTCCTGAATGGGATGTGCGAAATCGTACATGGGGTAGATGCACCATTTGTCGCCCGTGTGGTGGTGGCTCACATGCAAAATGCGGTAAAGCGCCGGATCGCGCAGGTTGATATTGGGCGACGCCATGTCGATCTTGGCGCGGAGAGTATACGCGCCGTCGGGGAATTCGCCCGCTCTCATGCGCGAAAACAGGTCGAGGTTTTCTTCTACGGGCCTGTCGCGCCACGGGCTGTTTTTGCCGGGCTCGGTGAGCGTGCCGCGATAAGCGCGCATTTCTTCTTTTGAAAGCGCGTCCACATACGCGTCGCCCTTTTTGATGAGCTTTACCGCAAGCTCGTAGCAGGTGTCGAAATAATCCGAGCCGAACAGGAGCTTATCCCACTGGAACCCCATCCAGTTGATGTCGTATTTTATGGCCTCTACGTACTCCACATCCTCCTTGGCGGGGTTGGTGTCGTCGAAGCGCAGGTTGCATTTGCCGCCGTATTTCTCCGCGATGCCGAAGTCGATCCACAGCGCCTTCACATGGCCGATATGGAGGTAGCCGTTGGGTTCGGGCGGGAAGCGCGTTTGGATGCGGGCTCCTTTTTGGGCGATGTCCTGCTCGACCAGCTCCTCGATAAAGTTTTTCGGCGCCTTTAGAAGTTCTTCCATCCTTACACGTCCTTTCCGAAACGGTATTTTTGATATCTCATTATGGGGGCGAACGCCACATGTGTCAAGCTATCGACGCGCCTTCGATTTGCATTTGCACCACCGTATTCCCGCGGCTCGCCAAAAACTTGAGCAGGTCCTCCGGCCGTATCGCGAGCGACGCGGTGGAAACGCAAGGGTGCATACACACGTAGGGGTATTTTAGCACGTCCGTGTCGAGCGCCACCGTAACGGCGCGCGCCGTATCGAACAAAAGCCCCAGCGCCGTGACCGCGCCCGGCTCGAGGTTGAGCCGCTCGCGCAACTGCTCGGGCGTGGCGAAGGAGAGCCGCGCCACACCTAGCTTTTTGCTCACCTCGGCGGTGCGGAAGCTCTTGTGCCCGTCCATGAGCACGAGGTAGAAATCCGTCCCCTGCCGGTTCGTCAAAAAGAGGTTTTTCATATGGCACGCGCCGATGTCCTTGCCGATATCCTCGCAGTCCTCCATCGTGAGCGCCGCCTCGTGCTCGTAGCGCACGAAGGGGATGTGAAGCGCCGTAAGCGCCTGTTCGGCTTTTAAGTCGCGTTCGTCGCGCATGGCGCGCCCCCTCACTTGTGATACGGCTCGTTGTGCATGATCTTGAAAGCCCGATAGAGCTGTTCTAAGAGCATCACGCGGAATACCTGATGGGAAAAGGTCATCTTTCCGAAGCTCAATAAATAGTCCGCGCGGGAAAGCACCTCGGCGCTTAAGCCCAAAGAGCCGCCGGCGAGGAAAACGAAGCTCGCTTTGCCCTCGTTCATCCACGCCTGCATGGAGGATGCGAGCGCGGGGGAGGAAAGCTCCTTCCCCTTTAGATCGAGCGCCACGGCGAAGTCGTTTTTCTCGACCTTGGCAAGGAGGCGCCTGCCCTCCTCAAGCGTTACCTGCGCGCGCTGCGCGTCGCTCAGGCGCTCGGGGGCCTTTTCGTCCGCCACCTCGATAAGCTCCACGCTCGCGTAGCGGGAAAGCCGCTTCAAAAATTCCGAAACGGCCTCCTCGTAAAAGCGCTCCTTGAGCCTGCCCACGCACAAAATGCGTATGTTCATCAAGGCAAGGGGAATCGAACCCCTGCGCCGCAAAGCTGCGATTTTGGCGCACTGCATCGTCATCATCAGTCGCCGTAGCCCCGCTACGGCTCCCTCTTCTTCCTTGCATTGCATCCAAACTGGCAGCTTTGCGGTCAAGGAGTTTAGAGGGTCGGAAAGTGCGTCGGTGTAAGGCAGAGGCATGAAGGCGTAGTGACACACGCAAGGCCATAGGCCTTGGCCCAAAGGGCTCCGGCTTCGCCAGACGCTACGGCGAGTGCCGATAACGCAGCGATGGCGTGCTTTCCGACCCTCTAAACCGTAGGGGTTCGGTCCCCCTTGCCTTAACCCACCTCGTAACATCCCGTAAGGCGGTCGCGGTGCGCCACGGTCAGCTCGAACGCGGCGTCCGAAATGGATTCCGCGCGCAGCATTTCCCGCACGGTCGCGAGCGCGAGCTCCTCGATGTTGTTGTCGAGGCTCAAATGGCCCAAAATAGCGCGCCTTAAGCCCCTTAAATAAAGCTTGGCCAGCGCCTTTCCGGCCGATTCGTTGGAGAGGTGCCCCACGTCCGAAAGAATGCGTCTTTTCAATACGTAGGGGTAGCGGCCCATCCTGAGCATATCCACGTCGTGGTTGGCCTCGATCAAAAGAAGATCGGCGCCCTCCGCGGCGTCCAACAGGCGCGGTTCCACCACGCCGATGTCGGTCATCACGCAAAGGCGCTTCCCGCCGCAGTCGATGCGATACCCCACGGATTCGCGCGCGTCGTGCGGGGTTTTGAAGGGGGTGACGTTTACGCCCTGTATGTAAAAATCGCGGTTGGTCTCGAACACGCGCACGTTGCGCGGCTCGATGCGTCCTACGCAAGGAAGCATGCCCTCCCACGTGCCGCGGTTCGCGTAGACGGGCACGTCGTATTTGCGCGAAAAAACGCCCGCGCCGCTCACATGGTCGCTGTGCTCGTGCGTAATGAGGAGGGCGTCCACGCTTTTAGGCTCCACGCCGATCCCGCCGAGCGCCCGCGTGAGCGCGCTGCCCGTAACGCCCGCGTCGATCAAGATGCGGACGCCGCCCGCCTCCACGAGCGATGCGTTCCCCGAGCTGCCGCTGAACAGCGGATAAAAAAGCATATGTCCTCCAAACGGCCCGAAGGCCGAAAAATCCTTCCCATCATTGTAACACAGCCGGGGAGAAAATGGGTAGTTTTCAATACCCCGTCGCCACCGCCAAACATAAAACCAGCACCGACAAAGCGAGGATGGCCGCGAGGGGCTTCCACACCCACCTGAACCATTTGCCGTAGCTCACGTCCGCGATGCCGAGCATGATGAGAAGCGCCGTGTTGGTGGGGTAGAGCATATTGGAAAAGCCGTCGCCGAGCACATAGGCGAGGATCACCGTTTGGCGCGACACGCCGCTTAGGTCCGCGAGCGGGGCGATGAGCGGTATGAGCAAAAACGCCTTGGCGCTGCCGGAGGCGATGAACACCTCGAGCACCAGAACGATGCCGAACATGAGGAGCGCCGCCGCATACGGCCCGGCGTTTTTAAGGCTCCCGGAAAGGAGGTATAGAAGCGTGTCGAGGATGCCGCCCGCCGCGACGATCTGCTTTACGCCGAGTGCCAGCAAAATAAACGCCACCGCCGGGAGCACGCTCAAACAGCCCGCGAGGAAATCCTTTGTTACCTTGCCGCCGTAGCCGGAGAGCTTACCGCCCAAAACGCCCGCGAGCGTGAACAAAAGCGCCATCACCACGAGCGTATAATCCGTGAGCGCGGGGAAGATAAAGCCCGCGAGTATGTATAAAAATACGATGCCGAGGCATAGCCCGAGCGCGCGCAGCGCCTTTTTCAGCTTGGGATCGCGCAGCGTTTCCGATAGGTCGCCCTGTATGTAGCGCTGCCTCAGCTTCAGATCGTGCTCGTAGGTGAGCGAGCGCTTGGGGTCTTTTTCGATGCGCTTGGCGTAGGCGACCATGAAAACGGCGAGCACCGCGTAGGCGAGCACGAACACGAGCGCGCGAAGCGACAGCCCCGAGTACAGCTTAACGCCCGCGAGCTGCTGCGCCACGGCCACCGTGAAGGGGTTAAAGGTGCCCGCGGCAAACCCCATGCCGATCGCAAACGCGCTCACGCCGAGGCCCGTAAGCGAATCCCATCCCATGGAAAACGAAATGGCGATGGCGATGGGTACGAGCGTGATGCCCTCCTCAAAAATGCCCACCGCGGAGCCGAGCGCCATAAATACGAGCATCAAAACCGCCATCATGCGGTATTTCCGCGCGGCGTAGCGCTCTATGGTCACCGCCATGAGCCGCCTTAAGACCCCGCTTTTTTCAAGCACCGCGAACGTGCCGCCCACGAGCGTCAAAAACACCATGATGCCGATCGCCAAGACCGAGTCCGGCGAGGCAAGCACCTCGAAGGGCGCCGTGAACCAGCGCCACACGGGGAGCGGCGAAGCGTCCGCGTTTTGCCTATAGGAGCCGGGAATCACCTGCTCCATGCCGTCCACGCTCACGCGGTCGTAGCTGCCCTGCGGCAGCACGCGCGTGAGCACGCCCGCCGCCATAAGAAGCGCGAAAAGCAAAACGAGCACGCCGATGAACGTGCGCTTCTGTATGCTCAGGCCCGCCTTCTGCTCCTGCTCCATCTCCATACCCCCCTATAAAACTGCAAAATACCCCTTTAGTCCTTCTTTTCTCTTTCCCGTTCCTTCTTCGCCGCGCTGTCCGCCAGGAGGCTAAAAACCGTCGTCGCCGCAAAAACGGCGAACACGATAAGATACGCGATCAAAAGCGGGTCGCTTTTGAGCCTCGCGGCAAAGGTCAAATAGCATACGCCGCTGCTTTTCAATAAAAACGTCATAACCGCGAGCACCGCAAAAAGCGCGTACCACGCAATGTTGAGCGCCTTTTTATACCGTATGAGCTTCATCGTTTACCTCCCTTTATCCGAGCAGGATAAGCCTGCCGCTTTCGTAGGCGTATTCCCCGAAAACCCTATCCTTTACGTCGCCGCCCTCGCCGGGCTCGTACCACTGCGCCGTAAACGCGTTTTTCCCGGGGTCGTATTCCACGCCCCCGTTCGCGCCCGTTAGGAGGTGCATGTCCTCGCTCCATACGACCGCGCCGTCCGCGCTTTTCGCAATCCAACAGGTCGGGGGGTTGGTGATCATGCGGCAGATAAGCTCCTTGTCGCCGTCCCCGTCGAGATCATATTCCGCCGCGTTGTTCGCGAAGGCGAGCAGGGCGGGCATGCCGTTTTCCAACGTATAATAATACGTCATCACCGCGGCTGTTCCTTCCGGAACAATCACACGTATGCCGCTCGCGCCGAGCGTGCCGGAGAAGGCCGAAATTTCGTAGCCGTTATCGTACATCGCGCCGCTTGCAAGGAGAAAAAACGAGCCCGCTTCGGTCTCCACGCCCACGCAGGCATTGAGCGCGTCCGCCCTCCAGATGAAAACGCGGCAGACGCCGACCGTTTCCTCAAAGAAGGGGTTTTCGGCCTCGGAAAGGCCGAGCGGCCGAACCTCCGATTTTTGCGCGACCGGCGCGTTATCTTCGCTGAAATGCAGTGCGTATTCCCGTTCGCCGCGCGCGGGCGGGGAAGGCGGAGCGCTCGCGTTCGGCATGTCCGCGCTTGCGCGGTCTTGAAAAGCGGGCGTTTCCATAAGGTGATCGGCGGGGCCTTTTACGGCGCATCCAGCGAAAGCTAGGACAAGCGCCGCAAAAAGCGCGCATGTTAAGGCGCGGATAAAACTTTTAAGGCGGGGGTGCTGCATCGTTTCCCCGGCTCCCTTCCTGTGCTCTCCTTACCATATCATACTTCTTTCGCGGCCGCCGCTCCACAGGTTTTTTCGCAAGTCCGCCCGCTCGCGCCGTTCCGGCGGCGGCGCATTTTGCTTGAAAACACGTTTTGCGCGTTGTATTATCATAATAGGTGGTTTTCCTCTATTTCTGTCGGAAGCGAGGCATCGGCCGTGAGCGACGTTACAAGGGATCGTTTGCGCCACATGAGGGCGTATCGTGTTTTAAAGGCTTTGTTAAAGCCGTTATTTCTTAGGATGTTCCGCTACACGCCCGTGCCGGTTACGGGGGTGAAGGGGCCTTTTCTTATATTCGCCAACCACAACGCCGACCTCGACCCGGTGCTCGTGAACCTCGCGTTCGACGAGCAGATGTATTTTGTGGCGAGCGAGCACATCTTCCGCAAGGGCTTTTTGTCAAAGCTTCTGGTGCGCTATTTCGATCCCATCTCCCGCCTCAAGGGGGGCACCGAGGCGAGCGCCGCCATGGAGATGCTCAGGCGCCTGCGGCGCGGGCATAACATCTGCGTGTTCGCCGAGGGCGACCGTTCCTTTAACGGCCTTACCTTCCCCATACCTCCCGCCACGGGCAAGCTTGCCAAGGCGGCGGGCGTACCGGTCGTCACCTTCAAGCTGGAGGGCGGCTATTTCACCACGCCGCGCTGGGGCAAAAAAATGCGGCGCGGCAAAATGCTCGGCTATACGGTAAACGTGTACGAACCCCCTGCGCTCAAAAACATGAGCGCCGACGAGGTGAACCGTATCTTAGCGGAGGACCTTTTCGAGGACGCCTACGCGCGCCAGGAGCAGGAGCGGGTTCGTTTCAAGGGCAAGGATCGTGCGGAGTGGCTCGAGACCGCGCTCTACATCTGCCCGCGCTGCGGCGGGATCGGCACGCTCCACAGCCATAAAAACGAGTTTTTCTGCGATTGCGGGCTGCGCGCGCAGTTTACGGAATATGGGTATCTCGAGGGGGATACGCCCTATACGACCATCGCCGAATGGGATGCGTGGCAAACGCATAGGCTAAAGGAGATCGCGGCGGAGCAAAGCGCCGCGCCCGTATTTACGGATGAAAACGTGCGCCTCGTGCGCGTTCTGCCCGGCCACGCGGAGGAGCCTGCGGATGCCGGGCGGCTCACGATGTGCCGCGACCGCCTCACGTGCGGTGAAACTACGCTCCTGATTTCCGATATTTCGGCCATGGCGGTATACGGGCGCGCCAATGTCACCTTTACCCATACGGACGGCCACTTCGAGCTTCTCGCGGCGCCGCCCTTCTGCGGCCGCAAATATTTCGAGCTGTTTCGCATGATTAAAGAAGGTTTCATTTTATGAAGAGGAAAAAAGGCCTTACCGCGCTCTTGATCGCGCTTCTCATACTGGTCGCGGCGCTTGCGGCGGCGGGCGCCTATTTGAAAAACCTGCAATCCGACCCCATGCGCGCTTTCAACGAGGCTTCCACGCCCACGCCCGCGGCCCCCGGGCAAAGCGGCGCGCCGCAAACGGGCGCGCCCGGGGAGGCGACGCCGGAGCCGACGATTTCGCCGCTGGAGGCGCTAAAAGCCGCCGCGGACGCGGACTTTATGAAAAACCGCGTGAACATCCTCCTGCTCGGCTGGGATGAAAGCCCCGAGCGGAACGACGAATCGAGCGCGCTCTACCGCGACGAGGAAAACAATTTCCGAAGCGACGTCATCATGCTTTTGACGGTGGATTTCGAAAATAAAACGGTGGACCTCATCTCCGTCCCGCGCGATACCTACGCGCCCATCTACAACGTGGAGGGCCATTTCAAAATCAACGCCGCGTTCGCCAAGGGCGGCAGCGCCAAGGGCGACGGCTTTAACTACGCCATGAACACCGTGGCAAGCCTTTTGGGCGTGCCCATCCGCTATTATGCGGGCGTGAACATGGCGGGCATGAAGGCGGTGGTGGATGCGATGGGCGGCGTGGATTACGACGTGGATCTTCGCATTGTGCTCAACGGGCGCGTGCTCGAAAAGGGCATGCAGCACCTCAACGGCCAGCAGGTGCTCGATTACTGCCGCGCGCGCAAGGGCTACGGCACCGACGTGAACCGCGCCGACCGCCAGCAGAGGATGCTGTTCGCTATCTTCAACCAGCTAAAATCGAGAAACCAGCTCGTGAACCTCCCCAACGTCTACCTCGGCGTGAAGGACTATATCGATACGAACCTCAACTTCGACCAAATCGCGGCGCTTTCCATGTTCGCGCTCGATTTCGACACCGCAAACCTCCGCCGCCACACGCTCGCGGGCGAGTACATCAGCGGTACCCCCTACAACGGCGCGTCGTTTTACGTGCTCAAAAACGATGCGCTCCGGGAGCTCGTGCGGGAGATTTTCGGCGTTTCTCTCGAGCCCGATCCGCGCTACGACATCGCCTATGTGCAGGCCGATAAGGCCGCCGCCGACGCGCTCGCCTATGTGACGGGCTCGCAAAACATCCTCGGTATTCTGCAATCTAACGGCCTCTATACCGACCCCGCGGCGCAGGATCCCTACGCGCCCGCGCCCGCGTGGGATATTCAGGAGCTTCTTTCCGCCATGGAGCAGGTGAACGCCGCCGCCGTGCGCGTTATCCCCGCCTCCCTCTCGGAGGAAAAACAGGAGGCGTTGCTAAAGACGCCTTTCGATACCGACGCCATTTCGGCTTCCGTGGCGCGGATACGGCAGGCCATGTGGACGGTGTGCTTAAATTACGGCCTCTACAAGGAGCATTTCACCAAAGCGCTTTTGCCCGAAGAATTCTACAGCATTTTGCCCGCCTATGCGGATACCCTGTCGCCGCGCACATAGAATGGGGGGTAAAGCGCCCGTGAAGCGGATCAAGCAAAAGAGGCGCGGCCTTTTCCTTCTCACTGCGGCGCTCCTCCTTCTCGCGTGTTTTCTCGCGTGGCAAAACAACGCCCTCGTCGTAACGAGGCGCGTTTACGCGAGCGGCAAGGTGCCCGAGGCGTTTGACGGCTTTGTGATCGCCCATATTTCCGACCTTCACAGCAAGCGTTTCGGCGCGGGGCAGCGGAACATCCTCGAAAGGCTCGGGGCCGAAGCGCCCGATCTTATCGTGGTCACGGGCGACCTCGTCGACCGCCGCCGCTACGACCTTGAAACGGCCATGGAGCTGATCGACGGCGCCGTAAAGCTCGCGCCCGTCGTTTACGTTTCCGGCAACCACGAGGCATGGTCGGGGCATTACGGCGAGGTTCGCGAGGCGCTTCTTTCAGCGGGCGTCACGGTGCTCGACGACGCGGCGTACACCCTTTCACGCGAGGGCGAAAGTATTACCGTGCTCGGCGCGCGCGATCCGGATTTTCTCACAACCGCCTACGCGCAGGGCACGGATACGAGCGGGCTTTCCGATTTTCTTTCCGAATGGGAAAACGCGGGGGGCTTCAAGCTGCTCCTTTCGCACCGCCCGGAGCTTTTTGAGCTCTACGCCGGAGCGGGTATGGATTTGGTGTTTTCGGGCCACGCGCACGGCGGGCAGGTGCGCCTTCCCCTTCTCGGCGCGCTGTACGCGCCGGATCAGGGGCTCTTTCCAAGGTATACAAGCGGCCGCTACGATCAAAACAATACGGCCATGTATGTGAGCCGGGGCCTCGGCAACAGCCTGTTCCCCCTTCGCGTGTTCAACAGGCCCGAGCTTGTTATCGTGACGATTTCCCGGGAAATATAACCCCTTTACGGTAGGGCGGCTGCCGAAAACGCCTCCTGTCCGCGTCAGCTTTCGCCGCTTCCCTTTTTTGAAACCTTGAGCCTGAACGCCGGCTGCCCAAGGGTGGTCACATGCTCACGCCCCTCTGCGTCCGTCGTTTCGTCGGTGCGCAGCGTAAAGGCGAAAACGAGTTCCTCGCCCGCGAGCTCGTTGGCGTGGAACGGCAGTGTGATATCCCAACATGCCTGCTTGGTCAGCTCTTTTGAAAAATCGAAATCATCCGGCAGCACGCGGATCACGTTGAGAGAGACGCCCATTTTATACGCGCGCCCTTTTACGGTCACGGTAATATCCGTCACCGCGCCGTAATGGCCGCGTATGCTTTCATCGGCGGCGATATCCGCGGAAATGCGAAGCACATTTTCATCGAGCGCAACGTCCGAGACGGAAACGGTAACGCCGCTTAGCGTAACGGCCCCGGTCAGGCATACGCAGGGGAGCGAGGCCGCCGTGGCCGCTTCCAGCCTTTCGGACTCCGCAAGCCAGCCCTGCCGCTCGGCGTCGCCGGCGGGCAGCGCGACGGCTTTTGTTTCCCAATCGTAGCGAAAACAGAATTGAGTGCCGCCCATCTCCACCGTTATGAGCGACTGTGCGGGCAGGCCGGAGGCGCTGCGGTTCGGCTCGAATTCATAGATGGCGTACTGCTCCTTGCCGCTGTTTTTCCATGGTACGTCCCAATAGCGCGCGGCCATAAGATAGCCGTCGATATACACGGACGGGCAAAGGCTTTTTAAATCCGCATCGGCCGGCGCCGCGCAGCCGAGGAACAAACGCCTTGCCACCTCCTCGGCCATGCCCGGCACATCGTATACCGCGAACTCCGACAGGAGGACGCCGCCGCTTTGCTCTCCCACCACGACGGCGTTTTCCGCGACGTGCCACATGACGCTCCTTAAAATAGCGTCGTTCGTCGCTTCGAAGTCGAGTTTGGAATCGAGCGCCGCCGCTTTCTCCGGTTCCTTTTCCTCCGCTTCCGCGATCTCCTCCCGCAAGGCGGGGTACTGCGCCCGCGCATCCTCCGTTTTTTCCTCGATGCTCACCTGTGCATTTCCGAACACGTTGCGGAACAGCGCTTCCAGCGCAAGGGCGGTGCCGGCGCATAGAGCCAAAACTAAAATCAGTATGGCGGCAAAGGTCAGCGGGCGCCGCAGGGCAAAGCGCCCGATCCGCGACGGGCGCGGCTGCGCGATATCGCAAAGAACATGCTCGACGCGCGCCGTAAAGGCGGCGTTTGGCATAGGCCGGATTTCCTTCAGAAGAAGGCCCAGCGCGTCGTGGCCGCTATTCGCTTCAGACGTCATAGTCTTTAAGCTCCTTCCTCAGCTTCTCCCTTGCCCGGGAAAGGCGCGATATCACCGTCCCCTTAGGCAGGTCCAGCAATGCGGCGATCTCCGACACGGGCATATCCTCAAAATAAAATAGGGCGATCGGGATACGATACCTTTCGTCGAGTCCGAGTACGGCGTTTGCGACGTCCAGCTTGACCTCGTGGCCAAATTGTCCGGCGGGGATCTCCTCGCGCAGAGGCAGCGTAGCCGGCCTTCTTAGGAGCGTCTTGCTTTCGTTCATCACGATTTTCACAAGCCAGCCGTTGAATTTTTCCGGATCGCGCAGGCTGCGGCGGCTTCTCCATGCCTTTAAAAGCGCGTTTTGCACCGCGTCCGCGCAAAGCTCCTGATCGTGCAATATGGAAAAACTGACGGTAAACAGCAACCGCGCCATCGCCGCCGCCGCATCCGAAAAGCCCTGACGCGTATGCAAATCCCGTACGCCTTCGCCGCTAACCATGAGGTGCCCTTTCTTTGAGGTGCATGCAATATATATTAAGACTGTAAATGCAACAAAAAGATTGCGTGGTTCGGAAGTAATTTGATTTTACCATAACATTGCCTAAAAGTAAGAAAAACGGGAGCGCTATATTGCGCTCCCACAGACGTATGCCGCATGGAGGATACTTCGGCTGTTCCCCGTTTTGAGCTTCATCGTACGGGGGATGCCGCAACGCCCAAACGGTGGGCTTCCGTTTTATGCCGTCAATTCCTTCGCCGCCGCGTAAATGCTTTCCTCGTTGGGCAAAAGCGCCGTTTCGATCTCGCGCGCGGAGGGGATGGGCGAAAACGCCGCGCCGAGGCGCCGTATGGGTTTTTTGAGGGAAGAAAGCGCGTCGCTCCCCGCGATGGCCGCCGCGATCTCCGCGCCGAAGCCCGCGAAGCAAACCGCCTCGTGCACGATCAAAACGCGGCCTGTCTTTTTGGCCGTTTTGAGCACCGCGTTTACGTCGAGCGGGGAAAGGGTGCGAAGGTCCAGCACCTCCGCTTCTATGCCATCTTTTTGGAGGCGAGAGGCGACGTTGAGGCTCATCCCTACCGTGCGCCCGTAGGTGATAATGGAGAGATCGCTTCCCTCGCGCTTCACGTCCGCGGCGCCCAAGGGCACGATGTATTCGCCCGCCGGCACATGGCCGGTGGTTTCATAGAGCTTTTTTTGTTCAAACACCAAAACAGGGTTATCGTCGAGCATGGCGGCTGTCAGGAGGCCCTTCGCGTCGTAGGGGGTGGAGGGCACCACTACCTTGAGGCCCGGGATGTGACAGAACAGCCCCTCGAGGGATTGCGAATGCTGCGCCGAAGCGCCCGTGCCCGCGCCCGCCGCGAGGCGTATCACCATGGGGACGCTCGCGTTTTCGCCGAGCATGAAGCGCATTTTTGCCGCCTGGTTCACGATCTGGTCGAAGCAGACGGAAACGAAATCCGAAAACATGATGTCGATAATGGGGCGCATGCCCGTGAGCGCCGCGCCCACGCCCGCGCCCATGAACGCGTTTTCGGAGATGGGCGTATCGCGCACGCGCTCGGGGCCGAATTCCTCGAGCATCCCCTCGGGCACGCCGAAGGTGCCGCCGTAGATGCCCACGTCCTCGCCCATCAAAAACACGCGCTCGTCGCGGCGCATGCGCTCGCACATGGCCTCGCGAAGCGCCTGCGCGTAGCTTAAGATACGTTCCATTCCGTCACCCCGCATAAACAAGGCCCGTAACATCCTCCGCGCGCGGCGGCTCGCAGGCCATGGCAAACCTTACCGCTTCGTCGATCGCGTCGGAAGCGGCCTTTTCTTTTTCCTTCAATTCTTCGTCGGAAACGCCGCTTGCAAGAAGCGTCGATGCAAACCTGGCTATAGGGTTCTGCGCCTCCCACCGCGCGATCTCCTCCTGCGTGCGGTACTTGTTTTTATCGCTCTTGGAGTGGCCGCAGGTGCGGTAGGTATGCTCCACGATAAACGCGGGCGCGCTTTCAAGAAGCGTATAGCGCCGCGCCTCGCGCACGGTCTCGTACACGTCGAGCGCGTCGTTGCCGTCCGCCTCGAAGGCGCGCATGCCGTAGGCCTCCGCCCGCCTTTTGAGATCGGTCTCCTTGGAGGCCTTGCAAAGCGGGGTGGACATGCCGTAGCAGTTGTTGATGCAGGCGAAAAGCACCGGCAGCCCCCACGCGGCGGCGAGGTTAAGCGCCTCGTGCACCGCGCCCTGGTTGAAGGAGCCGTCGCCCAAATAACACAGCACCACGCGGTCTTTTTCGCCGCGCAGCTTAATGGAAAGCCCCGCGCCGCACGCGATGGGCGCGTTCGCCCCCACGATGCCGTTTGCGCCGAGCATGTTTTTATTGAGATCGGCGATGTGCATGGAGCCGCCGCGCCCGCCGTTGGTGCCGCAGGCCTTGCCGAGCATTTCGGCCATCATAGCGTTTACGTCGAGCGGCTTTCCCATGGCCTGCCCGTGTCCGCGGTGCGTGGCGAGCAGGTAATCCCGCTCCTCGAGCGCAAAGCCGGTGCCGATGACGGCAGCTTCCTCGCCGATGCACAAATGCGCCGTTCCATGGAGCAGCCCTTCCTGAAAAAGGGAATTCACCCGCTCCTCGAAGCCGCGCACGAGCAACATGCGTTCATAAATTTTAAGCAAATCGGGCTTTCCCAGCTCGCCCATGGACATAGCCTCCGTTGCGCCGGGCGGCGGCATGGGAATTCCTTTCAAAAACGCCGCGCGAAAGCGCAAGTCGAGATTACCATTTCACCCGCAAAGTGTCAAGTGAACATAGTGTGAAGCGCTTCGCGTTTTCGACCAAGCGGGCGCCTCCGCTTGGTCGAGGACTGCCGGCGGGCAGGGTTTGCACGGTTTTGTTGCGTCTGCGGACGCGGGCACAAAACCGTGATAAGAACAAAATCCTGCGGATTTTATCCGTTTTGACGCACATATCGTCAAAGCCGGAAAAAAATCAAGGGGCTGCGGCCCCTTGATAAACCCCGAGAGAATGTGTGCAAGCTGCTGGAAACTCTATTCCGGCTTCGCCGGCATGCACGGCGAAACGGATGGAAAACCGCAGGTTTTCTTTCCTATCGCATCCGCCGCTCGGGAGCGCACGCGAGGCTAAAGGTCCCGGCCCGAAGGGCTCCGGCTACGCCGGACGCGAAAGCGCGAGAGGCGGATGCGCAAAACCCCCGCAGGGCGTTCCCCTTCGCGAAAATGGCCGCAGCCATTTCCGCGAGAGCGCTTTGCGCTCAATAACACGCCACGTTCAAATTCCCGCTTTCCACGAGCGAGATGAAGAGCCTGCCGAGGCTTGGGTCGAACTGCTTGCCGAGGTTTAAACGTATCTCTTCGAGCGCGTCTTCCAAGGGCATGGGTTTTTTGTAGGAGCGCTGGGAGATCATGGCGTCGAACGAATCGGCGATGGCAAGGCAGCGCGCGCCGATGGGTATGCTGTCGCCCGCGATGGCGCGCGGGTAACCGCGCCCGTCGTAGCGCTCGTGATGTCCGAGCACGAGGGGCGTTACATAGCTTAAAGAGGGCAGGTGGCGTATCATCTCCACGGAGCGTTCCACGTGTTTTCGCATGATGGCGAACTCTATATCGGTCAGCCTGCCCGCCTTGGAAAGGATCGCGTCGGGTATGGCGATCTTGCCGATGTCGTGCAGGAGCCCCGCCTGGCGCACGGCCTCCACCGTCTCCTCGTCCATGCCGGCCGAAAGCGCGAGGCTGGCGGCGTAATGGGAAACGGAAAGCGAGTGGTTGAAGGTGTAGTGATCCTTGGTGTCGATAGCGGCGGTGAGGGCGTAGATGGTGGAGGAATACTCCTGCAATATGGTGGCGCGATCCTTTTGGTCGGCCCCGTCGCCGAACAGATGGGGCGAATAGGTTACGACGCGGTTCCTGCCGTCGCCCTTGGCGCGGCGTACCGCGAAGCTCGCGCGCTTCATAAGAAGCGCCGCGTTCCCCTCTGCCGAGGGGCTCGAGCAGATGCCTGCCGAAAATGCGAGGAACATCGTGGGGTCGGAGGAAACGGCGAGGTGCTCGGCGAGCTTAGCTTTTACCTTTAAGGCGTATTTTTCCGCCGCGGCCGCGTCGGCATAGGGCAGGCATACGGCAAACTCGTGGCAGGCGTAGCGGGCCACGGTGACGTTCGCCTTGGCGCAGCTTTTGAGCGCGTCCGCGAATTGCACGAGCATGGGATCGAGTTCGTCGCCGCCGTAAAACTCGTTGTAAAGGCCGAAATCGTCGAGGTTGAAAAGCACCACGGAAAGCGCGCCGCCGTTGGAGCGGCCAAGGTCGCTCTCGAGCTTCTCCATGAAGTAGCGGCGGTTGTAGAAGCCGGTCAGCGCGTCGCGCTGCGCCTCCAGATTGATCCCCTCGTAAAGGTTGGCGTTGCGAAGCGCAATGGAAAGCACCGGCAGCACCGAGGCGAGCAAGGCGATGTCGTCGCCGCCGTATCTTTTGCGGTCGCTTTTTTTGGAAAGAAGCGTAAAACCCAACAGATTCCCTTCGGCGTTGAGCGGGAGCAGAAGCTCGGTATCGAACATGTTCAACAGGCGTTTTTCATGCTCGCTCATCATGTCGTAATAAACCGTTTGCCGAATCTGAGAAAACTGAAAAATGTCGGTTTGCTCCCTGAGCCATTCGGCGAGGCGGCTATCGGCGGAAAACTCCATGCGCCGGTCGAGCATCACGGAACGGCCCGCGCATACGTAGCGCCCGCTTTCGGCGTTCTTCAAAAATACGTAAGCGCGCGCGGAGGGGAGCACGGCGAGGAGAAAATCGGTGAGCGCGTTCACAAGGTCGCCGGGGTTTAAGAGCTTGCTCGCGGCGAGCGAGAATTCCCTGAACTTCGCGCTGCGAAGCGTCTTTTCCCTTTCGAAGAGCAGCCCGTACATCTTGCTGATGATTAAAAACGCCGCGAGCGCGATCGCGCAGAAGAACAGGGCGAGCGCGATCTCCCTATCATTCAGCAGGCGGGGCAGATAAGCGCGGAGCAGCCCGTCCGCCGTTTCATACGACATCGCCACCAGCACGAACGTGAAAAGTGCCCATAAAAAGTAGAGCGCGCCCCTGCTGAGCCCGTAGGAAAGGCGGCTGACGCGCCGCTTGTACAGCACGTAATAAATGACGAACGCATTCGCGGTACAGGCGAGCGTGTCGGTCGGGAAGTCGTGAAACGCGCCGAGGCTGTGGGATGCCAAACCCGCCGTGAGAAGAAGAAGCCCCGAGGTGACGGCATAAAAGCCCGAGCGCTTCAAAGCGTCCTGCCGCGCCTCGCGGTAAAGGCGCACGATGGAGGGAAGCACGAGCGCAAGCGCGAGCGCCGCGAGAAGGAGAAGCGGCCAGCGGTAGCCATAATCGATATGCCAATTGCCCGCTCCCTTATGAAGAACGGGCGTGCCCGTGAACAGATCGGTAAAAACGAGAAGCGCCGCGCCTACGACGGCGAACACGAAGCGAAACTGCCTCTGCCTGCGATATTCCAGGCCGAGGTAGCGCACGGCGACGTTATAATAGCAATAGGGGACAAAGCCATACCCGGCCAGCATGAGTTTGTACCAGAAGACGCTCCCCGGGAACAGCTCGAGGCGCATCAAAAAGGAGCCGAGCGTTATTGTGAGATAAGCGCCGAGCAACCCCATAAAGGCGAAAAGGAATTTATCTTTTTTAACCGTGGACAGGGTGACAAACAGGAAAAGGCTGCACAAAAAAGCAAACATCGGAACCATCAAAAAAACTGTATGGTTCGCTGCCAACTTATTCCCCCCAATCTCCCGGCAGAAGTCCGCATCCCTGCGTGGGGTTCCATTGCCCCGCGGCAAGCCCGCATAAAAAAACCGCCGTCCGGGCGCACGCCCGCCGGCGCATTTGCCCATGCCGCCGCGAATATACTAAGTTTATTCGTTTTCGACAAAAAAATCAACCCTGCGACATGCAATAGGCAATGTTTTGATGATCTGAAAAAGAATGGATATGCCGTCACGTGGAAAAAAAGAATTCCCCCTAAGCTCTAATCCGGCTTCGGGGGCATGTACTTCCTGCAAAATTCGCCGCAGCGTCCTCGAACGCATGTCCAAAGGGCATGTGTTCGAAAGCGAAGCGCCTATACGACCGACGGCTCGAACATCAGCGAGCCGGTCTCGAAGCGCTTCAGGCTCAGGCAGCTTACGTCAAGGCCCGTGGACTCATTGAGGATCATATCCGCCATTACGCGGCCGGTGATGGGGCCGAACATGAAGCCGTGGCCGCTGAAGCCGCAGGCGGTATAAAGCCCTTCCACGTGCTCGGATTTATCGTAAATTGGTTGACGGTCGGGCGACATATTGTATAAACCAGCCCATTGCCGTATCACGCGGAGCTTGCCCACGGGCGGCAGGACGGTCACGATGGTTTTCGCCATTTCCTCGAGGAAATGCCAGCCCGAGGAGACGCGAAGGTCCCTCGGTTCGTTCTCGTCGCCGCGGCCCATGATGAAGGAGCCGTGCGGCGATTGCTGCACGTAGAGGTTGAGGCCGAACGACATCACCATAGGCCCCTGCATGGGCTCGACGGGCTCGGTCACAAGGATTTGGTGCCGCTCGGAATACACCGGAAGCTCCACGCCCGCCATATCGGCCACGAGTTTGGAACGGCCGCCCGCCGCGTTCACAATCACGCGCGTTTCGATCTCGCCGTTCGTGGTAAGAACGGCCTTCATTTGCCCGTTTTCGATGCGGAAGCCCGTCGCCTCCGTCTCGGTGTAAAATTCCACGCCCATGCGCTTTGCCGCGCGGTAAAACGCGTCGGTCGTTAAAAACGGGTTCAAAAAGCCGTCCTTTTCGCAAAAGGCCGCGCCCTTTAAAACATCCGTGTTGAGATGCGGCACGATCTGCTTCGCTTCCGCGAGGCTCACCATGCGCGAGGGGATGCCGCAGCGGTTTTGTACGGCTATGTTCTTTTGAAACTGCAAAAGCTCCCTTTCGCTGTCGGAAATAAGAAGATAGCCCTTCTGCTTGAACTCCACGTCGCCGTCGTATTCTAAAATTTCGTTGGCGCGCTCGTAAAATTCGATGCTCTCCCTGGCGAGCAGGCAGTTCATCTCCGTTCCCCACTGCATGCGCACGCCCGCGCCGCACGCGCCCGTGGAGCCCGCGCAGATGTAGCGCCGTTCGAGCACGACGATGTTCTTCACGCCCCGCGCGGCGAGGTTGTAGGCGATGGCGCAGCCGGAAATGCCCGCGCCTAAGATCACGACGTCCGCGTTACGCTTCATGGTTTTCGCCCTCCCGCGCGATGAGCTCGAGCCGCACGCCGGTGACCGGCGGGCGGGTGGTCTGCGGCTTTAAGCTCGCGACGGGCTGCCCCGTGGCGATGCTAAGCTCCCTTAAGACGAGCTGCGTGCAGGTTTTTCCCTTGCACGGCCCCATGCCGATGCGCGTGATGCGCTTAATCTCGTCGAAAGTATCGTAGCCCTGCGCGATGAGCGCGCGCACCTCTTCGAGGGTCACGTCGGAGCAGCGGCAGACGATGGTTTTTTCTTCCGTCATATTCAATCCTCCCATGCGATGCTGCGGAAGGCGTAGAGCTCGGCGCGCGGCACCTCCAGCGTGACGACGGGCGTGCGGTCGAACGCCTTGGGGTTTTGCACCCGCATAACGCGCACCTTCGAAAGCCGCCGTCCGGCGCGGTCGAGGCCCCACACGATGTCGCCCTCCCTGGGCAGGGGCAAAAACTCGTAGGGGATGCGAAACTCGACAAATTCCTTGGATTTGCTGCCGTCCACCACCATGATGGCGAGGCCGGGGCAGCGGCTCAGGCATACCGCGCAGCCCGTGCAGCGCTCGTGGCCGAGCACGGGGATGGTGTTGATGTCGGGGCCGATCTCGATGGCCTCGAATTTGCAGGCTGTGGCGCAGGGGTTGCAGGGTATTTTTTCGTAGCATTCTATCACGGCCACGGGGCCGCTCTCGATGCTCTCGATGGGCGGAAACTTTTCAAAAACCCTTTCGGGCTCGGGTACGCCGCTCTTTTCTAGCATATGCGTTCTCCTTCGGACACGAGCTTTTGTATACCGTCGCGGATATGCTTCCCGGCGGGGCCGGCGCGAAGCGCCCCGAGCTGTTCGTTGAGCTCGCGCTTTAGCGTATCGTAATCCGGGTGCTTGAAGCCTATCCTCGCGCTTGCGGAAAGGCCCGCGAGCGTGCCCTCCACCATGGCGGCGCTCGCCTCTTCGATGCCCGAGGTATCGCCCGCCACGAACACGTTGCTGACCGTCGTCTCATAATCGGCGTTGCGCACGGGCACGTTGCCGCCGAGCTGGGGCACGTAGCGCATTTCGCAGCCGCGCATTTCCAGCAGCTCCGCGAGCGGCGAAAGGCCCACCGCGATGCACATGGTGTCGATCTCCACCGTTTTTTCGGTGCCCTCTATGGGCCGGAAGAATTCGTCCACCGCGCAAAGCTCCGCGCCCGTTAAGCCGGTTTCGCCTATGGCGCGCTTCACGGTGTGCGAGGTCAAGATAGGTACGCCCATGCGCGCGATCTTGGCCGCGTGCACAAGGTAGCCGCCTATCTTCGGCGCGGCGTCGAGGATGGCGACCACCTTTACGCCCGCCTGCATGAGCTGGTAGCTCACGATGAGGCCGATGTTGCCCGCCCCCACCATAAGCGCTCGCTCGCCCGGCTTCACGCCGTACACGTTCATAAGCGTCTGCACCGCACCCGCCCCGTAAACGCCGGGCAGGTCGTTGTTGGGGAAGGCGAGCGGCCGTTCGTACGCGCCGGTCGCCGCGAGCACGGCGCGGGGCTTAATTTTAAAATAGCTTTCCTCTTTATAAAGCGCGGTGCATATACCGTCCTCGTAAAGCCCCACGGCCGCCGTGGAGGCCATAAGCTCCGCGTTTTTAAAGGACGCGAGCTTCCTTAAAAGGATGTCCGCGATATCGATGCCGCGCACGGACGCGTGCTGCTTTTCGGAGCCGAAAAACATATGCGTCTGCTTCACGAGCTGCCCGCCCGCGATGGGGTTGCGCTCGAGCACGAGCACGCGGGCGCCGCATTCGGCCGCCATGGCCGCCGCGCAAAGCCCCGCGGGGCCGCCGCCCACCACGAGGAGATCGGTTTCCCTCATACTACAACGCCCTTTCCGCGCTGCGTTTCCACGCGCATGCCTTCTTTCAATTCTGTAATGCAGGTTTTCACGTTGGAAACGCCGTCCACCACCATCATGCACGACGAGCAGTTGCCGATGGCGCAAAAGAAGCCGCGCGGGCGGTGCAAGGTTAGGCTTTCGCCAAGCACCCTCACGCCCGCCGCGTGCAGCGCCGCCGCGATTGTCTCGCCCTCATAGCCGGTCATGGGCTCGCCGTTGAAGGTGAAACGGAGTTCCTTTCCCCGCTTGAACGCGAGGATGGGGTGTTCTTCTAAACGCATAGGATCGCCTCGCAAATCTGTGAGTTTAGGTATGGGTAAGAAGTGATGATGTAGCCTCTGATAGCGTAGCGCATTTTTTTTGCGTTTTCAAGCGCCGTGAGCCCCCGAGGGGGAATCTGAAAGCGATTATATCATATATTTTGTAAGCCGCGCCGAAATATATAATGCGCGGCCGCGCGGAAAAACCTCGCTTTGCCTGTTCTCTATGATACAATAACTATGAAATTCACACAAAAAGGAGCAGGCTATGAGCAACCGTTTTTTTGAGATGGCATTGCCGGTTAACGAGCCCGTGCTTTCCTACGCCCCGGGCACCAAGGAGCGCGCGGAGCTGAAAAAGGAGCTTGCGAGGCAGGAAAAGCTGTGCCTCGAGATACCTCTCATCATCGGCGGCAAAGAGGTTTATACCGGTAAAAAAGGCAAGTGCGTTATGCCGCACGACCACGGCCATGTGCTTTGCGAATACCATATCGCGGGCGAAAAGGAGCTTGCGCAGGCCGTGGAGGCCGCGCTCAAGGCGAAGGAAGCGTGGGAGGAAATGCCCTGGGTGCAGCGCGCGAGCATCTTCAAAAAGGCGGCGGACCTCCTTGCCGGGCCTTATCGGCAAATCCTCAACGCAGCGACCATGCTCTGCCAGAGCAAAACAGCCTTTCAGGCGGAGATCGACGCCGTGTGCGAGCTTTGCGACTTTTTCCGCTTCAACGCGTATTTCGCCCAGGAGATTTTCAAGCAGCAGCCCATCTCCGTGCCGGGCGTGCTCAACCGCATGGAATACCGCGCGCTCGACGGCTTCGTGTGCGCCGTTACGCCCTTCAACTTCACGTCCATCGGCGGCAATTTGCCCACCGCTCCCGCGATGGTGGGCAACACCGTGGTGTGGAAGCCCGCCTCGAGCGCCGTATTATCCAACTACTATGTGATGAAGGTGCTGATGGAGGCGGGGCTTCCCGCGGGCGTCATCAATTTCGTGCCGAGCCGCGGCAGCGAGGTGAGCGAGGTCGTGCTTTCCCATAAGAGCCTCGGCGGCTTCCACTTCACGGGCTCCACGGAGGTGTTTCGGAGCGTTTGGGCGCAGGTCGGCAGGGATATCGCCAACTATGACGCCTATCCGCGCCTCGTGGGCGAAACGGGCGGCAAGGACTTCGTATTCGCGCACCCCACCGCGCAGATCGAGCCCCTCGTGGCGGCGCTCGTGCGCGGCGCGTTCGAGTTTCAGGGCCAGAAATGCTCCGCCGCCTCTCGCGCCTTTATCCCCGCGAGCCTGTGGGGCGCGGTCAGGCCGCGCCTTATCGAGGAGACGAAAAAGCTCAAGATGGGCGACGTGTGCGATTTCACGAGCTTCATGGGCGCGGTCATCGACAAGGCTGCGTTTGAAACCATCAAGGGTTACATCGATTTTGCGCGCGAAAGCGCACAGGCGAGCATTCTCGTGGGCGGCAAATGCGACGATACCAAGGGTTATTTCATTGAGCCCACGGTGATCGAGGCGAGCACCCCGTACTTTAAGACCATGGTCGAGGAGATTTTCGGGCCGGTGCTTACCGTGTACGTGTACGACGACGCGAAGCTCGACGAAACGCTTACAGCCTGCGACGCCGCCTCGCCCTATGCGCTCACGGGCGCGGTGTTTGCATGTGACCGCGCGGCCATCGAGCATATGGAGCGCGCGCTCAGGCATAGCGCGGGCAATTTCTACATCAACGATAAGCCCACCGGCGCCGTGGTAGGCCAGCAGCCCTTCGGCGGCGGACGCGCAAGCGGCACCAACGACAAGGCGGGCAGCGCCCTCAACCTCAACAGGTGGCTGAGCCCCCGCGCCGTAAAGGAAAACCTTGCGCCCTCGAGCGCGATAAGCTATCCGTTTATGAGCGAACAATAATAAAGGAAGAAAACACATGATGGGGGCCGCTTCGGGGTATAGGATACATCCCGGAGCGGCCCTATGTTATAATGGGAAAAACGACGCTGAAAGGCTTCTTTATGGAACGCGGGAAAAACGAGCGCCCCAAAGCGCCCTCCTTGCGCTGGTGGCTCATCTTCATGGTGATCGGGTGCTGGATACTGCCCATTTTGCTCTTTACCGGCGCGATGGGCTACTATACGGTGCGCAACCTTCGCTCGCAGATGACGGATACCATCGTCACGAGCGTGCGAAACGCCGTGCAAAACGCCGCGAGCGCCATCGACTCGGCCATGGAGGCGTCGCGCGCATCGTCGTACGACCGCACGGTGCGCGATTCTTACGAGGCGTACCGCCGCGACGAGAACGGGATATTGCTCTACACCTCGATAACGGAGTACCTCACGCGCCAGTACCGCTACAACGACGTGTTCATCACGACCATGCTCTTTTTCTGCGACGAGCCCGAGACGGTCTACTACACCAACAACCGCGCCAACACCAACGCTTACGGCAACGTGCGCGCGTATAAGGAAAACGTGCACCAAACGGTGATCGATTACGCCGCTCTCATCGGCACGGACGTGCGCTTTTTGGAAAACGGCGGCAGGCTCTACATGGTGCGAAACATTGTGGACAGCTCCTTTCGTCCCTACGCCGTGATCGTGATGGAGCTCGATAAGGAGATTTTGTTCCAGGGCGCCGCCAACGTGGTGTGGCTCAAGGGCGCGTCCGTGAGCCTAGGCGGCGCGAGCGCCGTATTGGCGGGCGGCGGCGCGCCTCTTGAAGGGGACGGTACTCCCGGGAGCGGCATCGCTTATACCATCCGCGATAACGTCTATGAGGTGCGCGCGCGTATCGCCGTGCCGCCAAACGACGTGGTGTTCGCCTTCGAGGTGGATGGCGCGCCCTTCGTGCGAGAGATTGGGAACTTTCGAAACCTCATCCTCTCCATGGCCGTGCTTGCCGTGCCGCTGATGGCGTATCTGATCGTCGCCTTCAACAAATACGTCTCCGCGCCGGTAAAGTCGTTGCTTTCCGCCGCGGAGGAGATAAGGCGTGGAAAGCTTGGGTTCCGGCTCGAGACGCAGCCGAAAAGCCGCGAGTTCATCTATTTGACCGATAGCTTCAACAGGATGTCCGCGAGCATGCTCGAGCAGCTGGAGAAAAGCCGTAACGAGCAAATCTCCTTGCAGGATGCGCGCATAAAAGCGCTGCAATCGCAGATCAACCCGCATTTTCTCAACAACACGCTCGAGATCATCAACTGGGAGGCGCGCATGGCGGGCGACCTTAAGGTGTCGCGGATGCTGGAGGCGCTTTCCACCATGCTCTCAGCCGCCACGGCACGCGGCACAAAAAGCACGGTGTATTTGAGCGAGGAGCTTTCCTACGTGGACGCGTACCTTTACATCATCTCCGTGCGGCTCGGGAAAAGGCTTCGCGTGTCGCGGGAGATCGACGAAGCGCTTTTAGTGGCGAGCGTGCCGCAGCTTGTGATGCAGCCAATCGTGGAAAACGCCATCGAGCACGCCATCGTGCCGCGCCAGCGCGGCGAGCTGATCCTTCGTGCCTACCGCGACGGCGGCGACCTCGTTTTAGAGGCGGAAAACGACGCCGAGATGAGTATTGCGGACAGCGAAGCCATAAGGACTTTGCTCCAATGGGACGGCGGGGGCGGATACACGCCAAAGGCGGGGAGTCTCGGCATACGCAACGTGAACCAGCGCATCAAGATACTCTACGGCGCGGCGTACGGGCTTACGGTGGAGAATACCGAAAGCAAAACAACGCGCGCGCGCATACGTCTGCCGCTCATCGACGGCTCCCCGGGGGCCCTTGGGAGCGCGGAGGACGAGCTTCCTTTGTCCTAAGCGGGTATTCTTTGCCGAAGGGGAGGTTTTATGGAGTTTTTCCTCATTCGCCACGGAGAATGCGAGCCGCCCTCGCGGGAAAACTACAGCCTTAGTTTACGCGCGGCAAACGGGCCGCTGACCGCGCGCGGCATTTTACAGGCGCAAGCGCTTGCCAAATACCTCGAGGGCGCCGCGATCGACGCAGTTTATGCGAGCGACTTGACCCGCGCCGCGCAAACGGCGGAGGTGCTTTGCGAAAAAACGCGGGACGCGCCGAGGCTTTGCGCGGCGTTTCGCGAGATCGACATGGGGGAGGCCGCTTACCGCCCTTGGAGCGACTTTCCGGAGGAATACGGGAGATGGGCGCTTCACGAGGAGGATTTGCCGTATCCGGGCGGGGAGAACGGCGCGCAGGTATGGAAACGGTTTTCGGCGGCGCTTTTGCAGATAGAGCGCGAGGGATATAAACGCGTTGCGATCGTGTGCCATGGCGGCGTGATACGCTGCGCGGTGTGCGGCATTTTGGGGCTGCCGCAGCAAAGGCGTTTTCTTTTGGGCGAGCCTGTGGAAAACTGCTCGATCACCATAGTGAAACACGATCGCGAAACGGATCGTTACCGGCTTCAAACGTTCAACGATTCGGCGCACCTCGCGGGGATTCCTCTTTAACGGATTTATAAAAGCGGCATGGCTGTTTTTATAGAATAGAGCAACCAAATGCAAGAAAAACCAACCTCAGCCCTAACGAAAGCCCTCCGCGAGCGGGTACAATAAGGGTGCAAATCATTTTGTCGGGCAGAACCGGCGGGACAAAACCGCGCGGTTCTGCATCGCCCAAAATCCGCAAAAAATCAGTACGGAGGAAAGGTACATGAAGAAGATCATCACCCTGTTCTTGGTTGCCATGATGTGCGTAAGCGCGTTTGTGGCATGCGCGGCTCCCGCTGAGCAAGGCGGCAACGCGACGAATCCCCCGGCGGTCGATACGCCCGCAAACACCGGTACGCCCGCCGCGCCCGCCGCGTCCGTTTCGCTTAACGTCGTGACCTCCTACGGCGGAGACGACGGTAACCGCAAAAACTATGAGGCCGGTATCGCCGCCTACGAAGCCGCTACCGGCAATACGGTGCTCGACGGCTCCGCCACCTCCAACGAGGAGTGGAAGGCCAAGATCATGACCGACTTTGAAACCGGCACCGAGCCCGACGTGTTGTTCTACTTCAACGGCGTGGACGCCAACCCCATCATCGAGGCCAACAAGGTCGTATCCCTCGACGAGATCCGCGCGGAATACCCCGACTACGCCTCCAACATGAAGGACTCCCTGCTCGTCCCCTCGCCAGCCGACGGCAAGGTTTACTCCATCCCTGTGAACGGCTACTGGGAAGGAATGTTCGTGAATAAGACCGTGCTTGCGGCCGCCGGCGTTGCGGTGCCCGGTGCGGGCTACACTTGGGAGCAGTTCCTGGCCGACTGCGTAAAGATCAAGGCCGCAGGCTTCACACCCGTCGCCGTATCGCTGCAGGAAGTGCCGCATTACTGGTTCGACTATACGGTGTTCAACAACGGCAGCCTCGAAAACCACCTCGAGCTCCCCGCCGCCGCGGATGACGCGGTAGCGCAGAAGTGGGCCGCCGGCCTTGCCGACATCACCGAGCTTTACACCAAGGGCTATCTGCCCAAGAACACTCTCACCGCCACCGACGCCGAGACCTGCCAGCTCATGGCGGACGGCACGGCCGCATTCCTCATCGACGGCAGCTGGAAGCTCGGCTGGTTCCGCGAGAACGCCCCCGATCACCTTTCGGACTATGCCGTCGCGTACGTGCCCGCCAAGGGCGACCGCGCCGCCACCGAAATCCTCGGCGGTATCTCCATGGGCTACTACATCACCCGCAAGGCGTGGGACGATCCCGCCAAGCGCGAAGCGGCCGTGAAGTTTGTTGAAATGATGACCAGCGACGAGATCGTGTCCACCTTCGGCGCGACCAACGTCACCGCCCTCAAGAACGGCGTTACCCCGCCGTCCGATGCCGATGCCATCACCCTTGCCGCCATCGAGATGACCAAGGGCGTGACCGGCATGGTGGGCGCCACGCAGGACGGCCTTAAGGGCGAAGCCCGCGCGGACCTGTTTGCCAACGTGAAGAACATCGTCACCGGCGGCATGACCGCACAGGATGCGTTCGCGTCCATGCTCACGAAGTAATTCCCTCAACCTCCTTATACGGCAAAGGGGCCGTCCGGCTGCCCGGACGGCCCTTTGTCTAAGATTCGGGGTTTCCGCCGATTTATAGAAAAAAACCGGATGGTAGCGATATGACGACTTCCACGATCTACAAAAAAAAGACGCCGCTTTTATTTTTCCTCATACCGGCTTTTGCCTTTATGACGCTGTTTTTGTACTACCCGTTCATCGTCAACATCGTCAACAGCTTTTCTAAGATCAGCGGCCTCGGTACGGCGGCGGCGGGGTTCAACACCCCGTGGTACGCCAACTACAAGCACCTTTTCGAGGACCCCAACATCGCCACCGCGCTCAAAAACACGCTTTTGATGATGCTTTGCACCATCGTGTTCCAGGTGGGCATCGCCCTTGTCTTGGCGCTTTTGGTGGATAGGATCAGGCGCGGCTCGCAGTTTTTCCGCACGGTCTACTTTTTCCCCATCGTGATCAGCGCCACGGCGCTGGGACTTTTGTTCAACCTTATTTTCCTCTACAACGGCGGCATGGTGAACCAGCTCGCCCAGAAGCTGTTCGGCATTGCGGAGCTAATCGACTGGAAGGATGAAAGCCACTTCTTTTTGACGATGCTCATTCCCGTGATGTGGCAGTACGTGGGTTTTTACTTCGTCATCATCGTGACGGGGCTTAACAATATTTCATCCGAAATTTACGAGGCGGCGGAAATCGACGGCGCGTCGGGCTTTAAACGCACGCGCTTCATCACGCTGCCCCTTTTGTGGAACGTGCTTTGCACCTGCCTCATCCTCGCCATCACGGGGGCGCTCAAGGTGTTCGACCTGCCGTGGGTGATGTTCGGCAACGGCATACCGATGGATCAGTCGTGGCTCACGGGCACGTATATGTATAACCAGACCTTCGTAAGAAGCGACGTGGACTACGGCTCCACCATCGCCGTGGTCATCGTGGTGCTGGGCGTGCTGATCTCCCGCATCTCCAACGCCGTGTTCAAGGAAAAGGATTATTGAGAGGAGGGGAAGGCTTGAACGGCGCAAAAAAAACGAGAAAACGCCTGAGCGCATCGCAGACGCTCACCTACGGCGCGCTAAGCGTATGGGCGCTCACTACCATGTACCCGTTTTTCTGGGTCATCATCAATTCCTTTCGGCTCAAGGGGAAGATACGCTCGGATTCGTTTTCCATACCGTGGCCCGGC
>JAJFTZ010000075.1 GCA_021372675.1 Eubacteriales bacterium | reverse complement strand
ACCTGATCGGGGCGGCAGGCGAGGTGACCCTCGGAAATGGTGAACTGGCGCAGGCGTATGAGGCCGTGCATCTCGCCCGAGGACTCGTTGCGAAAAAGCGTGGAGGTCTCGTTGTAGCGAAGCGGCAGGTCGCGGTAGGAGCGCGAGCGGTTGAGGTACGCCATGAACTGGAACGGGCAGGTCATGGGGCGAAGCGCGAACACCTCGGCCTCCTCATCGTCCGCGTCGCCCATCACGAACATGCCGTCGCGGTAATGATCCCAGTGGCCCGAAATCTTATACAGGTCGCGCTTGGCCATGAACGGCGTTTTGGTGAGGTTGTAGCCGCGCTTTTGCTCCTCGTCCTCCACGAAGCGCTGGAGTAGCTGCACCACGCGCGCGCCCTTGGGGAGGAGGATGGGGAGGCCCTGGCCGATCACGTCCACCGTGGTAAACAGCTCGAGCTCACGGCCGAGCCTGTTGTGGTCGCGTTTTTTGGCTTCCTCCACGGCCGCCGCGTATGCGTCGAGATCGGCGCGCTTTTCAAACGCCGTACCGTAAAGGCGCTGGAGCATTTTGTTCTTCTCGCTGCCGCGCCAATACGCGCCCGCAACGTTCATAAGCTTGATGTTTTTCACCTTGGCGGTGCTTTCCACATGCGGGCCGGCGCAGAGGTCCACGAATTCGCCCTGCCTGTAAAAGCTGATCACGGCGTCCTCGGGCAGGTCGCGTATGAGCTCGACCTTGTAAGGCTCGCCGAGCTTTTTCATGTAGTCGATGGCTTCTTGGCGGGGCAGCTCGAAGCGCTCCACCTTGAGGTTTTCCGCGGAGATTTTTTCCATTTCCTTCTCGATGGCGGCAAAATCCTCGAACGAGAAGGTATCGGGCGTGTCGAAGTCGTAGTAGAAGCCGTTTTCGATGGCCGGGCCGATGGCGAGCTTCACATCCTTATAGAGGCGTTTCACGGCCTGCGCGAGGATGTGCGAGGCGGTATGGCGGTAGGCATGGCGGCCCGTTTCATCGTCAAAGGTGCAAAGCTTCAGGCTGTGGTCGCCGTGGATAGGCGCAAACGCATCGATGCGCCTGCCGTCGATCTCCGCGGCGAGGGTGGCCTTTTTAAGGCGGGGGCTGATGGATTCGGCAATGTCGAGCGCGCTTGCGCCTTCGGCGTATTCGCGCGAGGAGCCGTCCGGAAACGTGATAAGCATAGTTTGTTCCTCCTAAAAAATCGGTTCATTGTAAAAATAAAACCGCCCCTGATCAACATCAGGGACGGACGTTACATCCGCGGTTCCACCCTACTTGGAAAAACCCACTTCGTTCGGCTTAACGCGCCGAGGGCGTTTGCGGTCGCGAGGGCGGTGTTCCCGTATCCGTTGCATGAGGCGCTTGCAGCCAAAGGCGCCATTCTCTGAGCATGAAGGTCGGAGGGTACTGAACCTCGGTCAACCCGCAATCTATGCGATTAGCTTGATTGTAACCTCGTATTTTGTGATTGTCAACCGCAAAAGGCGCAAAATGTGCGAAAACCCGTTCCAGCATTTTCAGCGCGGTGCATTCCCTTTTTGCGCGCATACTAACGGATGACTGCACGGGTGCGCGCAAAAAAGCATATCATGCAGAAGGATTGGATGGTGACGTGAATGGCGGTGCGCACCGTGGGCACCTATGAATATGACGCCGACATATCGCGGCTGGTCAGACGAAGGTTGAAAAAATTGAGCTCGTCCCTGACATTGCGCGAGGGCTCCGGCAAGCGCACGGCCGAAGCGCAGATAGAGACAGACACGGAGGCGGACGCGTGGTGCGAGGCGGTTGCGGAGGTGCTGCTTTACGACGTGGCGCATTTCGAGCTTGCGAGGCTCGTGAACGACCTCCCTATTTCGCTCGAGCAAAAGAGGCTGGCGCTGCCCGAGGCCATTAAGAGCGCGCGGGGCGTGGGCACGATGCAGACGCTCAAGCGGGAGATCGCCGCGCATTACGAGGAAAACGACGCCCTCGTCTTGGAGGGCTATGTGCGCTTCCGCATGAAGGAGGTGCAAAAGGCGTGGGAGTTCACCGTGATCCGCGCCGTTGAGGAGCTTTTGATCAAAAACGAATATCTGGAGCTTATGAACGTGCTTTCCGCGTTCGTCCAGTTGCAGCCTCCGCGCATCAAGGACGTTTCGGTGATTTTGAACCCCGACGGGAGCTGTACCCTCACGGACGATATGAACTCCCGCGTCGATTACGAAAAGTGCACCGGCGACGGCGTGGTGAGCATACTTGTGGGGCTCGCGCCCGAGCGCATCACCGTGTATGACCTTTCGGGCGGCAAAAGCACCATGCTCGCGGAAATCTTGATACGCGTGTTCGAGGACAGGGTGCGGTTTTTCAAGTAGATGTCAAGCGGCTTAAAAGCTTTTTATAAGTGAGGGCGGATTTGCATCCGCCCTCATTTTTGCGCAAGCAAAAGCATTTCCTTTCCTTTGTTTACCGCTTATAATGTATGTATGGACGAGCTTTTTAAGGAAAAACTTGCGCTTTTGCCCGACCAGCCCGGCGTCTACAAAATGTTCGGCGCCACGGGTGAGGTCATCTACGTAGGCAAGGCGGTCAACCTGAAAAACCGCGTGCGGCAGTATTTTCAAAATAAAAACCAGCTGCCCAAGGTGGCCGCCATGGTGGCGCATGTGGCGGACTTCGAATACATCCTTACCGCCAACGAGACCGAGGCGCTCACGCTTGAAAGCAATCTCATCAAGGCGTTTCAGCCCCGCTACAACATCCTTTTGAAGGACGATAAGCATTTCCCCTACGTGAGGCTCGATATCAAGCAGGCGTACCCGCGCTTCGAGGTGGTGCGAAGCGTGAAAAACGACGGCGCGCGCTATTACGGCCCGTATTTGAGCGGCATGGCGCTCCGCGACGCGCTTACCGCCATACGCGAAATGTTCCCCGTGCGCCATTGCTCCAAGGATATTTTAAAGGCAATCGCGCGGCGCGAGCGCCCGTGTTTGATGTACCACCTCGGCAAATGCTGCGCGCCCTGCACCGGAAACGTGAGCCGCGAGGAGTACCACGCGCTTTTGGATAAGGTGGGGTATTTCCTCGAGGGGCATACGGAGCCCGTGATCGCCATGCTTACCGAAAAGATGAACGAGGCGGCCTCAAATATGGAGTTTGAACGCGCCGCGCAGCTTCGCGACCGCATCGCGGCGGTGCGGATTTTGGGCGAGCGCCAGCAGGCTATAGCGCCATCGGAGCTCGAGCGCGACGTGTTCGCCTTCGTGCGCGACGAGGGCGACGCGGTGGTGTTTGCGCTGCTTGTGAGAAAAGGCAAGGTGGTGGGTACCAAGCGCATCGGCGTCGCCTGCGGGGACGAGCCCGCGGGGGAGATCATGCGCACGTTTTTGCAGCAGTATTATATGGATGCGGGCTATGTGCCGCGCGAGATCGTGGTGCGCGATATGCCCGAGGACGCGGCGGCGCTCACGGGATGGCTGCGCGAGCTTCGCGGCAAAATGACCTCCATCGTGTGCCCGCAGCGCGGCGAAAAGCGCAAGCTCGCCGAAATGGCGTACGAAAACGGCCTCGATACCATTAAAAAAGCGCGCGAGCTCGAGCACCGCGCGTGGGAGCGCGGTGAGGGCGCTCTGGCGCGGCTCTGCGAGGTGATCGGTCTCGAGACCATCCCCGAGCGCATGGAGTGCTACGATAACTCGCACATCCGCGGGCGCGACACCGTATCGGGCATGGTCGTTTTCCAAAACGGCAAGCCCGCGCCTACGGAATACCGGCGCTTCCGCATCAAGGGCGATACGAACGGCGACGATTACCTCGCCATGCGCGAGGTTTTGACGCGGCGCTTCACGAGCGCGCGCGAGGGCGACGCGAAGTTTACCGCACTGCCCGACCTTCTCGTGGTGGACGGCGGCAGGGGGCAGCTCAACGTGGCGCTTGAGGTGCTCGAGGAGCAGGGCTACGCCTTCATCCCCGCCATCGGCTTAGCCGAGCGCAGCGAAACCATACTCCTTCGGGACGTTGAAATGCCTGTGGCGCTCGACCGGCACGACCCGGCGCTTCACGTTTTGCAGCGCATCCGCGACGAAGCGCACCGCTTCGCCATCACCTACCATAGGAGCCTGCGCTCCAAAAACGCGCTCTATTCCGTGCTTGGCGAGATACCGGGCGTAGGCCCGAAAAGGCGGCGGGCGCTTTTCGATACGTTCATCACGCTCGACGCCATCAAGGCGGCCGAGGTGGAAGCGCTTATGAAAGCGCCGGGCGTCAACCGCCCCGCGGCGGAGGCCGTGTACAAGTATTTTCATAAGGAGAGATAGCGGTCTCTCTCAAAACCAAATCCATGAGGTTTGCAAGGCATAGAAAAGTCAAAGAAAACCGCATAGGAAAGATTGGAGAATTTGCTTGATGCAAAAAGGTAAGGTCATTTTGCGGTATGGTATATTGTCCGTTCTCGTTCTTCTTTTTGCCGCATTGCCTTTAGGCTGTGGTAATGTCAGCGGTGCGCAGCCCCTCGACAGGGAGGCGCTCGCCCATGACCTCTTGCGTGCGGTGGCCGGGCGCGACGACGGCTTTTCGATCACCGTGCGGAAGGATGCGGATATCAGCGCCGCTGCGGAGTATGCGATACGCCGCAACTCTGAAACGAACTATGCCTTTAAAGCGACATTCGACGGCATGTGCTGGACGACGGCAAGCGGTCTTTTCAGCGATGATGTAACGTTTGCGCTAAGCTACAAGGCGTCCGTCCCGAGCATCAAAATACTTGCCTCTGCGGATGCGTATAGATCGCTTTTTGAGCAAGCGTTTAAAAGCAGGACGCAGCCTGAGAGCTTTCTGATCCCCTCCGGCGATACCTCACTTAAGCAGCTCGACGAAACTGTAAACGCCTTCAAAAACGCTAATCCATCAATAGGGTATGCCGCCTCGATGGTTGCTTATGAGGTTGCGGAGGCATATGAGGATTACGCATTAATCGTTCCTATTATCCGTTATCGGGACGACGGCAGACCCGCATTCGAAAGTTTGACGTGGATTGATGGTAATTGGAGCTTCACGGAATTTATATTGACCCACCCGGATCTAAGCGGTGAAAAAGGTTACTTCATCAGCGACCGGCCGGTAAATCTCGAAAAATCCATCTTCAACGCCTATTTTAACGACGGCGGCAACCACGCTTACTACTTCGGGCTGAACGTGAAAATCGTGTACCGTTTCAACGGCAGCACGGTATATAATGTATATAAAGACGGGGAAATCGAAGAGGTTGCGCCAGACTATGCGCGTCAAATCGATGAGGCGCTTGATAACATCAAGGCCGAAATCGACAAAAAGGGCAAGCTCGGCGACACGCAGAAATATCGTGCTATCGCGGCGGCCATCGCTAAACGCGTCGTGTATGATTACGGTATCTTAAAAGATAGGGGACGGATGTTCAGCGCCTATACCACGCTCCCCAATAAATATAACGCGTCGAGCGAAATCCATAACGCGCTCGTCAACGGCACAACGATATGCAGCGGCTATGCGCAGGCATTTAGCGCCCTATGCAATATGTACGGCCTGCCGTGCTGGGCGGTGACGGGATATGCCGATAAGGACGACACGGACTCTTACCACGCGTGGAATGCCGTTTTAGTTGATGGCGAACTGCGTTATGTGGATGTGACGTGGGCCGATGACGGTTTCCGTTTGAGCGAGACGTGGATGTTTTTTACATACGAGCAATGCGTCGCCTGCGGCAGAACGCTCGATGACGGCATTTTTCCGCCGTGGTACAGCGAAGCGCTGGACAAAGAAAAAACGGCGCTTAAGAAAGGTTGAGGGCCTCTTTCGGCCTGCTGAGTCCGGCAGCCAAGGGGTGCGCGCCGCCGCCCGAGGAGAATTGACGCATCGACACGCGGATGTTACAATTTAAAAAACCTATCACAACCGAGGAGAACCCGTTTTCAACATGTACAAGGTATTGGCGTCGGATATCGACAACACGCTCACCGCCTCCGCCAAGGAGGTCTCGCCCGAAACCTACGCGGCCGTTCGCCGCGCCGTGGATGCGGGAATCAAGGTGGTGCTCGCCACGGGCCGCGGCTACAAGGGCGCGCTCCACATCTGCCGCGCGCTCGATCTGCACGGGCCGGTCATCAACTATGGCGGCGCGCGCGTGAACGATATCGATACGGGCGACACGCTTTTGAGCGAGGCCGTGCCGCCGGAAGATATCCTCGAGCTTTTGGAGCTTGCGCGCGAGCTTGACGTGCACGCGCAGATCTACCAGGGCGACGGTATTGTATACGAACGCGAAAGCGCGTGGGCGGATAAATACGCGTCCTACCTTGGAATCAACAGGGTTATCGATCCCGATATCCGCAAAAAGCAATGGGCGAACGTACCCAAGCTTCTTTATATCATGGACCCCGAACGCGTGAAAAAGCTTGAGCCTATGCTCGTGAAACGCTTCGAGGGCCGCCTTGAGGTGTGCCTTTCAAGCCCCCCTTACATCGAGTTCACGGCGGCAGGCATAGGCAAGGGCTCCGCGCTCAAATGGCTTGCGGAGGAGTATTGGGGCTTTAAGCGCGAGGAGGTCGCCGCCATCGGCGACAATACGCTCGATAATTCCATGCTCGCTTACGCGGGGCTATCAGCTGCGGTGGAGGACGGCGCGGACGCTACGCTCGCGCTGGCGGATATCATAACGCCGCCTTGCGCCGGGAACGGCGTGGGGTGGCTCATCGACAACGTGCTTTTAAAAGGGAAAGGCAGCGAATAACCATGCCCGTCACCGTTACCATACAGGAGCTTTCCGACGCGCTCGGGCTTGAGATACTCGCCGCGGGCGGCGGCAGCGTAAACTTCCGCGAGAGCGAGATCAACCGCCCCGGGTTGCAGCTCACGGGGTATTACGAGCATTTTGCCGCGCAGCGCGTGCAGCTTATCGGCAACGCGGAAATGCACTATCTTTACGGCCTTCCCGAAGCGGAGATCTACGCGCGCATGTCGCGGCTGATGAGCTTTAAAATCCCCTGCATCGTCTGCGCGCGGAATAACCATCCGCCTATGGCGCTTTTGAAAAGCGCCGAGGATCACGGCGTGCCGGTCTTAAAATCGAAATTGCAGACAGGCGAGATAGGCCACCGCATTTCTGAGTACATCGAGCTTAGGCTCGCGCCGAAAATACTGCTGCACGGCGTGCTTTTGGATGTATTCGGCGTAGGCATGCTGCTCACGGGCGAAAGCGGCCTCGGCAAGAGCGAAACGGCCTTGGAGCTTATCAAGGCCGGGCACCGCCTCGTGGCGGACGACGTAGTGGAGATCACGCGCGCGCGAAACGACGCGCTCGTCGGGCGCGCGCCGGAGGCCACGCGGCATCTCGTGGAGGTGCGCGGCATCGGCGTGGTCGACGTGCGCTACCTTTACGGCGTCGGCGCGGTGATCCAGCAAAAAGAAATCGACCTCGTGATGGAAATGGAGCTTTGGAACGAAAACGCCAAGTACGAGCGCGTGAGCGCGTTCGAGGCGAGCCGCGAGATCTTGGGCGTAAACGTGCCCTGCACGATGCTCCCCGTGAGCCCCGGCCGCAATCTGGCCGTGGTGGTGGAGGTCGCGGCGCGCTCCTTTCGGCTCAAGCGTTTGGGCTACGATATGGGCAGGGAGCTTAAATCGCGCGCGCCGGAGCTTTTTTAGCGCTGCCGCCGCAAAGCGGCCTAAATAAAAACTTAAAAAAAGCCGGAGGGATACTTATGTTTCGCATCGGGTTTGACGTGGGCGGCACCAACATCGCCGCGGGTCTTTTGAACGAGTCGCTCGATATTGTGCAGCGGAGGAACGTGCCATTTTCCAACGGGAAGGGCGGAGAATACATCGCTTCCGTGCTCGCGCAGCTCGTGCGGGATCTTACGGGCGCGCAGTGCATAGGCGCAAAGGAGCTCGAGTGTATCGGCGTAGCCGTACCCGGCAGCATCGATAGGCGCGGCGAGTTCGTGATCGACGCGTATAACCTGCAATTTCACAATGTGCCGCTGCGCTCGCAGCTGCAGGTCTACTTTCCCGAGGTGCCGGTGTTTTTGGCGAACGACGCGAACGCCGCGGCCCTTGCGGAGCTCCACAAGGGCGCGTTCGCCGGCTGCAAAACGGCGGTTTTGATGACGCTCGGCACCGGCGTGGGCGGCGGCATCATCCTTAACGGCAAAATGTTCAACGGCGGCAACGGGAACGGCGTGGAACTCGGCCATTCGATCCTCTCCCATAACGGCGAGCTATGCTCCTGCGGCGTGCACGGCTGCGTGGAGGCGTATTGCACGGCGTCGTGGTTCGTGCGGCAGGGAAGAAAGGCCGTGGTGGAGTATAAGAACAGCATGATCTACACCTCCGCGCGCGGCAGTATGGATAACGTGACCGCCAAGCTCGTGGTGGACTGCGCGAAGGAAGGCGACCACATAGCGCTCGACATCTTCGACCGTTATGTGGATGCGCTCGGCTCCGCTGTCACCTCCATGGTAAACATTTTGGACCCCGAGGTGATCGCCCTCGGCGGCGGCGTTTCCCTCGCGGGGGATTTCCTGTTCGAGCCGCTGCGCGAGAACGTCCGCAAAAAGGTGTTCTTCCCGGCCTTCGGGCGCATCGTGCCCGCGCAGACCGGCAACGATGCGGGCGTCATCGGCGCGGCGATGCTCAAGGTCAACGCGGAATAGGGGAACGATCTATGGAATCGATACGTCTTGTACGGCCCGCGCCCGAGCACGAACGCGCGGTGATGGAATACCGCGAGGAGTTTTTGCGTGACGGCGACAGCCTTGACGGCACCGCGGGCCTCAGGCACGCGGAAAGCTACCGCGCGTGGATGGAAAAAGCGCGGCGCAACGAGTTTTCCGAAACTTTGGACGAGGGGCTTGTGGAGGCGACCACCTTTTTGGCCATACGCGAAAGCGACGGCGCGCTTGTGGGCTTCATCGACGTGCGCCACAGGCTCAACGAGTATTTGGCGAAATTCGGCGGTCACATCGGCTACAGCGTGCGCGCCTGCGAGCGCAAAAAGGGCTACGCCAAGGAAATGCTTTTTCAGGCGCTTGCGTACTGCAAAACGCTCGGGCTTAAGCGCGCGCTCGTCACCTGCAACGACGATAACGAGGCCTCGCGGCGAACCATACTCGCCCACGGCGGCGTGATGGAAAACACCATGACCGAGGATAACGGCCAGGTCGTGGAACGGTACTGGATCGAGCTTTAGCGGATTTTCAAAAGGAGGCACCCCATATGAACAGGGGCAAAACCATTTCCATGCTGCAATTGGGAGACAGGGCGGAAAGAACAGACTATGTGACGGAAGAAACCGGCATAAAGTTTGCCGACGTTTCCAACGACCACAACCCCGTGCATCTCGACGAGGCGTGCGCGCTTTTAACGCCGTTTAAGGGCCGCATCGCGCACGGCATGCTGCTCGCGGCCTATATTTCCGCCGTGCTCGGCAACGACCTTCCGGGGCCGGGCAGCATCTACGTGAACCAAACGCTCGCCTTCAAGGCGCCCGTCCGCTACGGCGATACCATCACCACCGCCGTGGAGGTCGCGGAAATCATCCCCGAAAGAAACCGCGTCAAGCTCAAGACCACCTGCTTGAATCAGGCGGGCACGGTCGTGCTCGAGGGCGAGGCGACCATACTTCCGCCGAAGGCGTAAGCTTGAACATAAAAAAAGGCCGCGCGGCCTTTTTTTATAGGCTCCTTATTGTGCGCCGCCCTTCAGCGAAAGGATGGCCGCGTAGGTTTCGTCGAGCATGAACGTCCACATGCCGGTTCCCATCTGGAAGCAGGGGCGGCCGTCCTTCTCGAATACGTGATAAACCGTCAACTCGTTGTCCTCGGAGGCGCTGCCTCCCTCGGGATAGAGCGTGGAAAGGCGTGCGTAAATATCGATGCGGTCGGGGTAGTTCGCCATATCCTCGGCGGGCCACGCGGAGCTTAGTATCATTTGCCCGAAAATGGCGTTTCGCAGGACCTCCAAAGCGCTTTCATCGCCCTCGAGCGGCACGGACGATACGACCTTATCATCCTCTATAAAGTCGATGCGCTGTTCGGCGAGGGGTGCGGCGGTATCGGCAGGCCCCGAAGGCGGCTCGGCGCCTTGCGCGTTAGCTCCATTCTCCGCCGTAGGTTCGGCGCCTTGTATGATCGCCTCATACTCCGCGGTAAGCTCGGCGGCCGGACGTGTGGAAAACATGCAGTAGAGAACATAGGCGTAGTCGTAGGTGTAAAGGGGCGATGCGCCGTCCATAAGCGCTTCGCAGGAAACGGGCGCCGCGTCGGCATCTTGGCTGAAAGCGCGTACGTATAGGGGGATGGGCTTTTCGGCCTCTATCGGAAGGCTTGCGTTTAAAAGGATCGAAGAGCTGTCCGCGGCGTAGGAGGCGGGCGGCGTGAGGGATGTACCCATCAAAAAGCGGGATTTGGTCGCGGACGTAAACACCTCGGGGGAGACGTAGATGTTGACCCCTCCGCTCACCGCGATGAGCGCGGCAAACGCGCCCTTGCTGCCCTCTACCGCAACAGCGGCGGCGTTTTGCACGGAGAGAGGGGAAAACACCGCGCTTGAAGAAGTGAGCTGTGCCGAATCAAGCTCGATGGGATGCGCGAACCGGTCGTAGACCGCCGCGTAAAAGACGACGCTTTTGATGGAACGATCCACGGTATAGCTGTATTGCTGCGCCTTATCGAGGAGCAGGCTTGAAATATCGGCCTCCGGCGGCCTGCCTTTGGCCGTGAGCCTCCCCGCGCCCAAGGGATTTAAAACGAGCGTTGCGCCGAGCGCGGCGGCGAGCACGACCGCGCCGATCACGACCCACAGCGCGGGCTTTTTGTAGGAAAGCGCGTGCCTGATGCGTGATTTTACCGAGCTCTCCCCAAAGGAGATGGGCAAAAAGCCCCGCGCGCGCCGAGCGGAAACGGCGAGCAGGGTTTCGGAATAAGGCTTGCGGATATCCTCTCCCGCGCGGGCAAGAACGCTCTCGTCGCAGGAAAGCTCCATGTCCTTTTCAAAAAGGCGGAAGGCAAGCCACGCGAACGGGTTGAACCAATGCGCTGCCGCCGCGAGGAAGAAGAGAAGCTTTGCGATATGGTCGCGCCGCCGTATATGCGTTTTTTCATGCAGCAGGATGTGCGCGCGGCCTAGCGCATTAAGCCCCGCGGGCATATAAATACGCGGGCGGAGCACGCCCCATACGAACGCGCTCGAGAGGTTTTCGCTCTCGTAAACGCCGTCTTGCGCGCGCACGGCGAAGCGCAGATTGCGCCTGAGCCTTACGGCGCTTATCGCGCCGCTTAAAAGAACCGCCGCCGCGCCCATGAGCCAAACGAGGCCGCCGATGAAAAACAAAACTTGGGCGGGGTTTGCGGAGGCGGTGGGGGAGGCGGGCGCGAGGCTTTCGGAAAGCGCCGGGTTCACGTAGGTGTTGAATACCTCGAAGCCCGTGTGGATCGCGGGCTGCTGAGCGGTCGTAAACCCCTGCGGTATGGGCGAAGTGCTGGGTAAAAGCGCGAGCGCGCTTTCAAGGGAAAACGGGCACAGGAGCCTAAACAGCGCCGCGCTCCATAGCGCGTAGGAAATCCAAGCGGGTGCCTTTGCGGCCTTTAAAAGCGCGCGCAAGGCGAGCACCGCCAAGATCACGATGCTGCCCGTATAGCTCATGTTGAGAAGCGTGCGGAAAACCTGTTCCATCATGGTCCCACCTCATCAATCATGCGTTTCAGCTCGTCGAGCTCCGCGCCGCTCAGGCGCCGTCCGCGCAGGTAGCTCGCCAAAAACGCGGGCACGGAGCCGGAAAAGCCGCTTTCTATAAGCTCCTCGCTTTCCATCTGCAAAAACGCTTCGCGCGAGACGAGCGCCGCCACCGTTGCGCTTTCGTTTTGCAGGAAGCCGCGCTCCGTAAGCCTTCGTAACATCGTATAGGTGGTGGATTTTTTCCATCCGAGCCTTTCAAGCGCAAGCGCGCATAAGCGGGTGGAGTTGACCGGTGCTTCCTCCCAAATAAGCTCCATAAAACGGCGCTCCGCTTCAAACAGTTTTTGACTCATATACGCCTCCGAAAGAAAAAGGTTTATTACGTTCGACCTTAAAAAGAGTCTAACATAATAAACCTTTGCGCGCAAGTGAAAAAAGGGAAATTACGCTTGGTTTTTGCGGTCGAAGCCCAGATAACGCGTGCCCTGAAACGTAAGGCGGCCCTTGTCGCCCTCGACAATCAGCCCGAACTGTTCGCCGCTCATTTTAAGCTCTATGCGGTCGCCGCTTTCCACCTCGAAAGTCACATAGTAGGTGGTGGAGGAGCTGGCGTGCGACATGGCGGCGTTGTCCGCATTGTGGTGATGGTAGTAGCTTGTATTCGCGCGCTTTGCAACGGCGGTCGCATATACGTTGAGCACCGGCGATTGGTTGTTGCTGTGCCATTGTGAAATGCCCTTTACCGCCTGTACAATGATAAATCCGAGAATCACAACAAAACCGATGGTAACAAGCGCCGGAACAAAGTCAAACATGAACCCCCCGCCAAAAGACGACATGACAATACCTCTCTTCTTACAGTTGCGTACATATTTTAGCATGTTTTCGCGGCGGAAAAAAGACGACGGCGTTTAACCTTCATCAAATCTTAAGCATTTTGCCGCTTTTATCCTAAGGGTCGTTTTTAGTACAATAAGCAAAGGGGGGTGAAACCATGTACCATGTGCTCGTCTGCGACGACGACCGCGACATCGTGCGCGCGCTCGACGTTTACCTGCGCGCCGAGGGCTATGCAACGCATCTTGCCTACAACGGCCGCGAGGCGCTGGAACTTGTGAAAAACAACACCGTGCATCTGGCGCTTATGGATATTATGATGCCCGGGCTCGACGGCCTTTCGGCCACCGTGAAGCTCCGCGAAGAAAGCAACATCCCCGTGATCCTTCTCACCGCAAAAAGCGAGGATGGCGACAAGGTGCTTGGGCTTACCCTGGGCGCGGACGATTATGTGACCAAGCCCTTCAGCCCCGTGGAGGTGCTGGCGCGCGTGAAGTCGCAGCTTCGGCGCTATACGGCGCTCGGCGGCATGGCCGCGCAGGGGAACAGGCTCACGATCGGCGGGCTCTCGCTCGATGACGCGGGGAAAACGGTGACGCTCGACGGCGAAGCGGTTTCCCTTACGCCCACGGAGTACGCCATTTTGAAGCTTCTCATGGAAAAGCCGGGGCGCGTGTTTTCCTCGGCGGAAATCTACGCCTCGATCTGGAAGGGCAGCGCGGTGGGCGCGGAAAACACCGTGGCGGTGCACATACGGCATCTCAGGGAAAAGCTCGAGATCGTCCCCTCCGAGCCGAGGTATATCAAGGTGGTATGGGGACACGGTTATAAAATGGAGGGAAAATAAATGAAAGCGAAGCTGACGCATAAATTCTACGCAAAGGCGGTCGGCGTGGGGCTTTTCACGGCGACGTTGCTGCTGATGGCGGCGGACGCGCTGGGGATCGCCATGTGCGAGGTCTATAGGCAAGGCGGGTATGCTGTTTACGAGAGGCGGCTTTTGACCTTCGTCGCGCGGCTTGTGAGTGCGGAAGGCGCGCTGGTTGCGCTGCTCGTCGCGCTCATCGTGGCGGCGGTGGCGCTGTTCGTGTTTTTGATGTGCGCCGCGGGCAGGCGCGAGGGGCGGGAGGAGCCGGTGCTGTCGCGGCTCGATCGCGTGCCGTTTGATTTTTTGGCGCTGCTCTCGATTTTTACCTGCGTAGGCCTTTTTATTTTGCTGCGCGATCTGCTGCGGAGCTTCAGCATCTACAGCTTTCGGGCGATTTTGCTCCTTCCCATAGGGGCGATCCTCGCGGTGGCGACCCTTATTGGGATCATGCTTTGCATGACGTTCGCTTCGCGCGTCAAGTCGGGCACGCTTTTCAAAAACAATATCGTCGCCTATGTGCTGGTTTTCCTGTGGCGCTGCGCGAAGGCCGTGGGGCGGGGCATCCGCGCCATGTATAGCAACCTAAACGTTTTGTGGAAGGCGGTGCTCGTTTACCTTGCGCTCACTGCCCTGTTCATACTCGCGGTGACGGATATAAACCGCGGCCGCGGTTTGCTGTTTTTCCTGCTCTTCCTCCTCGGTTTTGCCGCCGTGTGCCTTGTGGCGCTACAGCTACGCCGCCTCGAAAAGGGAGGGGAAGCGCTTGCCGCGGGGGATGTGGGGGCGCGCGTCGATACGAGGCGGATGCTTCCCGCGCTTAAAAAACATGCCCGGCACCTCAACGGCGTGGCCGAGGGGATGGATCGCGCGGTCGAGGCGCGCATGAAAAGCGAGCGCATGAAGACCGACCTCATCACCAACGTGTCGCACGATCTTAAGACCCCGCTCACCTCCGTTGTCAACTATGTGGACCTTCTCCAAAAAGAGAAGATCGAGGGCGAGGCGGCAAGGGAATATCTCGATGCGCTCGCGCGGCAGGCGCAGAGGCTCAAAAAGCTGACCGAGGATATCGTGGAGGCGTCCAAGGCCTCGAGCGGTGCGCTCGGCGTAGCGCTCGAGCCGACCGATGCCGGCGAGCTTCTAAACCAAAGCATGGCCGAGTATGCGGAAAGGTTTGCCGCCGCTTCGCTCACCCCGCAGGTGAGGGTGCAGGAGGGGCTTCCCCGCATCATGGCGGACGGCAGGCTTCTCTGGCGCGTGCTCGATAACCTTTTAGGGAACGCCGTAAAATACTCGCTCCCGTCCACGCGCGTGTACTGCGTGGCCGAACAAAATGGCGGCGCTGTGCTTATCACCGTTAAGAACATTTCGCGCGAGCCGCTCGATATGCCTGTAGAGGAGCTTAAGGAGCGTTTCGCGCGCGGCGACGCCTCCCGCGCGAGCGAGGGGAACGGCCTTGGGCTCTCCATCGCCCAAAGCCTTATGGAGCTGCAAAAAGGGACGTTAACCCTCGCCGCCGACGGCGACCTGTTCAAAGCGGAGCTGCGGCTCCCCGTCGCGTAGGCGATATCTCCCCCCTCCGACGGGCAGCGGGGCGCGTAAAACGCGCCCCGCTGCTATGGTTTTGTCTGTCATTGACAGAATGATGATTTCGGCTTTGAACAATAACGGACAATCATCCAAGCGCAACGTCCAAGATCATCATGATCAGGAACCCCGCCATCACGCCCATGGTGCCTACATTGGAGTGCTCCCCCAGATGTGCCTCCGGGATGAGTTCCTCCACCACCACATACATCATAGCGCCCGCGGCAAAGGAGAGCATCCACGGCATATAGGGCGCAATAAACCCGGAAAGCAGAACGGTAATGAGCCCGAAGAGCGGTTCCACAATGCCAGACATGCTGCCGAGGAAAAAGGACCTCCCCACGCTCATGCCCTCCTGCCGGAGCGGGAGTGAGATGGCTGCGCCTTCGGGGAAATTCTGTATGCCGATGCCGATGGCAAGCGCCATTGCGGAGGCGTACAGCGCCATATCGCCGCCATGCTGCGCCGCAAGCGCAAACGAAAGGCCGACTGCCATTCCCTCGGGGATATTATGCAACGTTACCGCGAGCACCAGAAGGGACGTCCGTTTCATAGAGGAAGACAACCCTTCTTTTTCATCCGAGCCGGGATGTAAGTGCGGGATCAGGCGGTCCAGAAGGTACAGAAACGCGATTCCGATAACAAATCCGCCCGCGGCGGGAATCCAACCGATCTGCCCGCGCGCCACCGTTTCCTCAATGGCGGGGATCAACAGGCTCCATACCGAGGCCGCTATCATCAC
>JAJFTZ010000058.1 GCA_021372675.1 Eubacteriales bacterium | reverse complement strand
GCATCAACTTGTTCCGCTGTTAACGTGGCGGCAAAGCCTCTTAGTCTTTCTCTATGAATCCTCCCATATAGAATATTCTGTCAATCCTCCATCGAACTCTTTTCGCCTCTGTGCATTGAAAGTAAATCTACGAATCCAGATGGACCGGAACGATCAAGCAAGGAGAGAGTATGTGGCTAATATGGTGATGGATCGGGGGATGTCTGATCATGTCATAAGGGACGTGGAATATTTGGGCAGTTGATGGAGACTTGGCGATTATAGTGATAATGCGCCAATTGGGTTGGTACAGTGAACTCATTAAGGGGCTTGGCGCACGATGATTATACCCACCCCCGAAATACGATTACAAGACAAATACTATGGAAACGGTAAATAATGGAGAAGCCTATGAACTATAGAAACTACAAGAAGGAAATCCCGGAAGAACCGATGTTTTGTTCGTACTATGAGGCAAATGAAAATGGCCAAGGCTAAGGAGAGCGCAAGCAGAACCGGGAAAAAAGCTGTCATTTTACGCGCGGTTCTCTTCGCACAATCAAACAGAGCAATCTATTGAAGGGCAACTCCGCGTATGTCATGAATATTGTCAACGAGAAGGCCTGCCGGTGGTGGGGGAGTACATCGACCGCGCCATGACGGGCCGAAACGACGACAGGCCAAACTTTCAGCGCATGATTGCAGATGTGCAGCATAAGGGATTCCAGTATGTTGTGGTGTACAAGCTGGATCGGTTTGCACGCAATCGCTATGATAGCGCCATCAACAAAGCAAAGTTAAAAAAGAACGGTATCCGGGTGATTTCCGCGCGTGAAAACATCAGCGACGATGCTTCCGGCATTCTCATTGAAGGTGTGCTGGAAAGCATGGCGGAATACTACTCAGCAGAGCTTTCACAAAAGATACGACGGGGTATGAAGATTAATGCGGAGAAGTGTTTGAGCAACGGCAGCAATCCCGGGCTTGGGTACATCGTAGACAAAGATCGGCAGTTCCTGATTGATCCCGATGGCGCGGCTATCGTTCGCCAAATATTTGAAATGTACGCAAGCGGAAAGACAGTAATAGAAATTAATAAGCATCTCAACGACAAACAGATCAAAACATCCCTTGGCAATGCGTTCAACAAAAACAGCCTTCACCGGCTTTTGCGCAACAAGCGGTATATCGGAACCTATGTTTACAAGGATCAGGAAGTACCGGACGGTATGCCCCGCATTATTGATGATGAGCTGTTCGAACGTGTGCAGCATATTCTTGATCGCAATAAAAAAGCACCTGCTCGTTCCCGGGGCAAGCAGGAGTATCTTTTGACAACCAAGTTGTTCTGCGGCTACTGCCGCGAGATGATGATAGGTTACGGCGGTACAGGAAAATCTGGCAGGGTGTACTACTATTATGCCTGTAAGAATGCTAAGAAAAAGCTGTGCCGAAAGAAGATTGTCAACAAGGAAATCATTGAAACCCGTGTAGTTCTGGAATGCCATAAGCTGCTTACAGAAAAGAATATCAGGCGGCTGGCGAAATCCGTTGCCGAAGCCACCGCTGCCGATTATGATAGTTCTACGGTTAAACGGCTCAAGGATTCACTCAAAGAAGTGGATGCCGCTATCGAACATCTTTGGAAGGCTTTGGAGAGCGGCCAGTCCGTGGAGATGATTACCGAGCGAATTGAAAAGCGGAAGCAGCAAAAAGAGGAAATCCAAGCGCAACTTTCTATAGAAATGGGCAAGGATGTCGTATACACAGAGGCCCAGATATACAATTTCCTGCATTCGCTGAAGGAAGGCAACCTAAACGACGAAAACAACCAGCGCGGGATCATCAATATTTTCCTCCACTCCATCTATCTCAAGGATGACCGGTTCACCCTCATGCTTAATGGCGGAGACAAGCCCATAGTGATTGACGATATCCTTCTAGATGAAATTGAGGCTGATAACGCCGATTTTGAGTGTTCGCGTATGGTTGCACTCGCTCCACCAAAAAATAGCAGCCCCCTCGGGGGGCTGTTATTTTTTGATGGAGCTTATGATAGGGGAGTTGAACGGACCGTTAAGAAAAAGCCACAGTGTGGCTTTTTCAGGCCCTGGAATTTCGTGCTCAGGCGTGACGCGCGCAGAGTGGAACGCAAGCGCGGCCAGCCGATGGCCGAAATTCAACTCCCCTCGCCTCCACCAGCCTATCCCAAATAGGGGGTTGCGATTTATCGCGACCCCCTGTTTTTTTGCTTGCATTGGAGCTGCCGCTACGCAGAGGTTCGCTATCCGCCCAGATGCATATTAGAGTAAAACGGATGCCCCGCGTAAACGGGTTGTCCGCGATACCCGCAAAGAATAAAAATAACTGTTGCCGTGCATCATAAATCGAAGGAAAAATAATCCAAAGGTTGTGGAGTTATGGGGTTAGGAACGATACTTAAAGATATCTTTATCTATAAAGAACCAGAGGAGTATCACCGTTTTGAACTGCTCGAAGACGAGGCCGAAGATAAGGGTCAAGTTAACCCGCCCGAAAAGGACGATGACAGTAACCGCAAAGATGCTGCGGCACAAAAACCTAAGAGCAAACGGCCCGCAAAGGATTCAATACGGCTACAGGCGAAATCAAGCGATGAATCCCCACAAAAAAAGAACGATGGATCTCGCGTATGCAATAACCTAAATGACAACCTTGAAAAAATGAAATCAGCGTTTAATTCTCCCGTCAATCAGGATGTGGTGATACGGGATTTTAAAGTTATGCAACAAAGAAACGCTTTCATTTTTTATATCGATGGCATGGTAGATATAGACATCATAAATGATTATATTTTACGTCAATTACTAGAAAGAAAAATCAACAAAACAGATATTAAGGCCGATATGGTGGATTATATCTCCAATAATCTGCTGGCGGCTAACCAGATCATTAAGGAAACCGAATATAAAGAAATTATTATGCAAGTTTTAAATGGTCTTACCGCTCTTTTTATTGAAGGCTGTGAGCAATGCATCCTTATTGAGAGCCGCGGGTTTGAAAAGCGGACAGTTTCGACGCCGTTAAATGAAACGGTCATTAAAGGGCCGCAGGAGGCCTTTATTGAAAATCTGCGCACCAATATCACATTGGTGCGCAGGATTATTCGAAATAAAGATTTCGTGACTGAAATTGTGCCAACCGGCAAAGTAAATAACCTGAACTGCGCCATAATGTATATTAAGGGCATCACAAATCCTAATATTATTGATGAAGTGAAAAGAAGGATAATCAGCCTTGATATTGGTTTTATTTCTTCAAGCGGCGTTTTAGACCAGCTGATTGAAGATCATCCTCATGCGTTATTTCCTCAAGTATTGAGCACCGAAAGACCGGATAGAACAGCGTTATTTCTGATGGAAGGAAAGGTTGCCATTATCTGTGATGGCTCGCCTTTCGCCAGTATTGTACCAGTAACGTTCTTCCATTTCATCCATACCTCTGAGGATTACACCATGCGGTGGCAAGGCGGTACCTTTTTAAGATTGGTTAGGATATTTGCTGTTCTTATGGCTATATTCTTACCGGGTCTCTATCTTGCCTTAATCCTATACCATCAGGAGATGATTCCGACAGAATTATTGATTTCCCTTACAAAAGCGAGAGAAAACGTTCCATTCCCTACAATTATCGAATTAATTTTAATAGAAATATCCTGGGAGCTTATCCGGGAAGCGGGGGTTCGGGTACCCGGGGTCATAGGGCAGACACTGGGTATCATAGGGGGCGTTATTTTAGGCCAGGCCGCTGTTGATGCGGGTTTAGTAAGCCCTATTCAAATTATTATTGTAGCCATAGCGGGTTTAGGGAATTTTGCAATCCCGAATTATGGGTTAGCGTTTGGCATTCGAATCTTGCGGTTTGTATTTATTTTTTTAGGCGCCTCCGCCGGTTTTTACGGCATTGACGCAGGTATCTTTATATTCGGCGGACTTGCCTGTTCCTTGAAATCTTTCGGCGTGCCTTACTTTAGTCCCATTGCCCCAAAGGCTAAAACCAACTTTGATCTTGTCTTGAAAATGCCGCCATGGTTACAAAAAGAGAGGCCGGATATTATTAACCCGCTTGACAGAACAAGAGTCGGCAAAACCGTTCGTGGGTGGACCGAACAAAAAAACAACGGAGGCGACGGTAATGGTCAAAGAAGGTAAATTTGGTGTTCAGGAAGCCGTTTGCCTGATAACCACCGCTATAGTCTCGAAGATCTTTTTCTCCAGCCCCGCAACATTGGCAGGGTTTGTAGGCAATACCGGCTGGTATATGGTACTTCTTTCCGCAGCCATTGCTTTTGTAGGGTTTTTGTTTATTTATCTGCTGCTAAAGCGTTTCCCGGGGAAAGACATCGCGGAAATTTTTGATTTAACGTTAGGCCGCATCCTCGGTTTTGTCTTTTCCGGGATTCTGGCGCTGTATATGATGTTTATTGCCATTACAAGGCTGACCGAGTTTAACGAAGTTATGAGGGTGTATGTTTTTCCTCTCAGTCCGAATTGGTATATCATAGGAATCTTTGTTGTATGCGTATTTGTTTTATCCAGGTTGGGCCTGGAAAGCATCGCCAGAATTTCGAAGCTGTTGTTTTATCCCATTCTGGCGGGTTCTGCTGTAGTCCTTATCCTTGGCTATCAAAATTACAATCTCAATAATATCTATCCCATATTGGGGCATGGGTTAAGCAAAACAATTACAACAGGAATTTCACGAAGCTCCATATTCGGAGAAATCGTTATATTGGCGATCTTCGCGAGCTCATTTCAGGGCGTTAAGTTTATAAAAAAAGAAGGTATTCTTAGCATCGGCTTATCGGCCCTTCTTCTTTCTGTTTCCCTTCTCGCTTATACCTTAACCTTTCCGTACTTCGTAGCGCAAGAAATTACCGCTCCAATGTATGAAATGTCAACCCTGATCGATTACGGTACCTTTTTGCAAAGAATAGAGTCGCTCTTCCTTTTTGTTTGGATCATCACCTCGCTTATTTCAACAACTATTATATTTTATTCGTTTGTCTGGATGTTTTGTAAAATGTTTAGAATACAGGACAAAAACCCAATAATACTAGGCGGCGTCGTTATTCTCTTTGCCGCTGCACTTATGCACAAAGACATCATAACGGTAATCTATGGCAGCGTTGAGCATATAGGAAATTTTGGATCGTTAGCCGCATTCATTTTGCCCTTATCCGCGCTCATTATAGCTGTGATACGGAAAAAAGGAGTAAAGCAAAATGCGTAAAATAGCTGCCATACTTCTGCTCATTTTAATAACGGTAAATTTAACGTCCTGCTATGACGCAAATGAAATTGATGCGATGGCTCATGTTGTGGCCATAGGAGTTGACAGAGGTATCTCTGACAAATGGAGATTAACGCTTCAATTCAACACTATGAAAGAATCCGGCGGCGGAAGCGGAGCGCAGTCAGGCGGCGGTGGCGGGAACAGCAGCGAGGACTATACCTATATTTCTGTTGATGCTCCCTCATTTTTTACGGGTATCAACATGCTGGAGACGTCTCTGCCTAGAAGACTGAATTTTATGCATGCTCAGATTATCGTATTTTCGGAAGACGTTGCAAAATCAGGCTTAATCAGCGAATATATATCGCCCATAGTCAGATTCAGGCAAATACGGTGGTCTGCCTATGTGTTTGTCGTTAAAGGAAAAGCAATTAATTTTATTAAGGAAAATAATCCCTGCATAGGAAATGTAATCTCAAAAGGTTTCCAACTTTTAATTAAAGAGAGTGATGAAACGGGCTTTTTTCCCCAAGTCACCCTTGAAGATTTTTATTCGGGCATTAAATCCACCTACCATCAATCGATAGCAACAATTGCGGCGGTTAACGATTTAGAGAACTTTAAGGAAGACGGGGAGGCATGGGGGACAGAGTTTAATACCGGGGGAAGCTATATTGCAGGGCAACTTCCGCGTTTTGGCGATAATAAATTAGAATTATTCGGCACCGCTTTATTTGACGGCGACACCATGGTAGGCGAGCTGAACGGCGACGAAACCCGCTATTTATTAATGGTAAGAAGCGAATTTAGACGAGGACTATTTACGGTGCAAGATCCCAAGCAGCCCGATGTAATTATTCCGTTAGACGTTACGAGCTCAAAAAAGCCCGACATAAAAGTATCGTTTGACGGTTCAACGCCGGTTATCCACCTGAAAATCGAGCTGGATGCGGATATTATCGCAATTCAGAGCGGTATTAATTACGAAGAGCCAAGACTTAAATCATTTTTGGAAGATGCGTTTGAGAAAACCGTTTTTGAAGGAATAACCGACGTTATCCAAAAATGTCAGAATTTAAATACTGATGTGCTGAAATTCGGTGAGTTCGCGGCAAAGAACTTTCTAACAGTTGACGGTTGGGAAAACTATAATTGGAACGGCCATTTTAAAGAAGCTGAGGTAGCTGTTGAGGTCGATGTTTCTATCCGCAGAACAGGGACTCAAATAAAAAGCTATCCCATAAACGACTCGAAAGGGGCAGATTAAGTGAAATATGCCATAGGGCTTTTGTTGTTGATACTGTTGTTCTACCTCTTAAGCTTTGCCGGATATAATTGGAAAAACAAAAACAGGATCGCAGCCGTTGGTTCAGCTATTTTATGCTTTACAGCCGTTGGCCTTGCGTTTTTCGTTCTTTTCTTTGGGAAATACGAAGTATAGGCAACGATGGGATCCGCCCGGATAACACTGGACTTTTATGAAAGAATTCAGGATATGAGGACCCTTTTAGGTAGCGAGCAGTAATTCCACGATGTCTTGAACAAAATGAAAGCCAGCGTCTTTTAGTCGCTGGCAGTTTTATGCCCCTCCCGCGCGTGTCATGTAACCCTACTTAAGGGTGGCCACGACCTTCGCGTGGGGTGAGGTCGTTGAACGGGCGGGAAAGCTTATAAAAAAGCTCGGCCTTGTTTCCGCTTCCTTCGGACCATATACTAAAACCAGCCCAACGGGGCTTTCGGCGCGCCGCAGCCAAAATAAAACCGAAAAGGTGGTTGCTTTATGAGAAATACAACGAATCGGCTCACGGAATGGGCCGTAAATAAAATCAAAACGGAATTCCCCAACGATGTGGCGTTGCTCGTTGCCGTTGAGGGCGCGTCGGTCAATGGCGACGGTCACGGCGAACCGTTTGATTATTTTGTCCCCGCAACGGAACGGGGCAACGAACTCTCGCAGACCTTCATCATCGGCGGCGTCGGCAACGACCTTTACCCGCGTTCCTGGGAGCGTATGGAGCGCACCGCCAATCTGGATGACCTCGCCACGCTTTGCCTTGGCGACGCCAAAATATTGTACGCCCGCTCAAAAGAGGATGAAGAACGCTTCGAGGCCATTCGGCAGAAGCTGTTTGATAACCTCGCCGACCCTGTGTTTACCTATAAAAAGGCATTGGAAAACCTCGACGTCGCGATGGATCTGTATCGAACGATGATGTTTGAGGAGCGGCTTTGGAAGGTTCGCTGTCTAGCAGGCTATATCCACAACTACCTAAAGATATCCGTAGCCTGCCTCAACGGAACCTATTGGAAGGCTTGGCATAACGGCGTCCTCGGCGCTATCGCGCAGTGGAAGGCGCTGCCCGAGCATTTTGCGGAGTACTATCAGGCTATCTTATCCGCATCTGCGGCGGGAGAGCTGAAGAGCCTCGCCCATTTGCTCATCGCCTCGGCGAGGCAGTTCATCGCCCGCTATAAGCCCCAAAGCGCCAACGCGGAGGAAACGCAGGACTTTCGTCAGCTTGCGGATTGGTATCAGGAACTCCGCACAACGCTGAACAGGCTTTACTACTACTGCCGTATCAAAAACAGCGATGCCGCGTTTGTGGATGCTTGCAACCTCCAAAATGAACTGAGCATCGTCAGCGAGGAATTCGGGCTTGGGGAGATGGATTTGCTGGGCTGCTTCGACGCGCAAAACCTCGCGCCGCTTTCCGAGCGCGCCGCCGGGCTGGAGAGCCTTATCGTTGCGGCCATCGAAAGCCGCAACATTCAAATTCGGCGTTATGATACGTTGGAAGCGTTTTTAGCGAGCGAAAAGTAGCCGCCCCCAAAGGAGGAGACGTGGATGAGGTACCGCAACGCTTCGGAGATTCTGCCGGACGATCTGCTTAAGGAGCTTCAAAAATACGCGCAGGGCGAGATTCTCTACATACCTTCCGACAGGGATAGGAAAAAATGGGGTGCGGATACCGGAGCGCGGCGTTTTTACGAGCAGAGAAACGGGGAGATCAGGCATAAATATTTTCACCTCAAGGTGAGGATAGACATACTCTGCGAAGAGTATAACCTTTCGGATGAAACCATCAGGAAAATTCTGTACCGTTGATCCGTTTCATCAAAAACCGCCTTACGGCGGTTTTTTCGCGTCTTATCGCCGCAAGCGCGGCCTGTCGGAGGAATTGCGGCCATTCGGTATTGCTTGCGTGAATTACTATTCCGATGTCGGGGGCAAACCCTGCGAAGAAAATTCGCCGACCTTGTGCGCGGTGGTAAAAAAGCGCGAGGCGTAAAAATGTTATAGTCTTTCGGTGATCTTCCACCCCACAAAAAAACAAAACGGCCCCGCCAAAACAGGGCCGTTCATGGGCGCTACGGCCTCCTTGGGGGGCCGGAAGGGCCATGCGGCGGCCGCGGGGGGCCCGGGGGGCCGGGCGGGTGCGGCGGGTGCGGCGGGTGTGGGGGCCCCGGCGGTCGCGGGGGTCTGGGCGGCCTCGGCCGCGGACAGAGCCCCGGGAAAAGCCAACATAAAAAGTTGTTTCTCGGCATAAAAGCGCCTCCTTTCAAGGCATTCTATGCGCGCGAACCGCGATGGTGCTCGTATCCGTGCAAGCCGTATCAAAATAGCGTGCGGAGCGTGGATTCTATAAAATAGGCGCCACCCGCCGACTGTGATCTTAAGCTTAAATCGTCAGTTGGCGGGTGGCAGGAAGCGGCGATCAGACTTATCGCAAGCTTCCGTAAAAGTATAGGCAGAAATCTTTGAGGATATGCGCAAATCGCCCGTCCGGCCGGTGCCGTGCAATGCGAAGCGGCCCGCGACGCCCTGTGCGCCAAACGCCGCGCCGTGCCCGGCGCCGTTGCAAAAGCCGAGAATAGGTAAAAAAGAAGCTGCCGCGGCAGCTTCTTTTTAATTCCCAACACCTATTCCTCCTCGTCCCGTTTCCCCACGATATCCTGCGCGAAGGTGTTGCCGTAGGAGATCGCTTCCGTGCCGAAGCGGGCGCGTATGGCGTCTACGGCGCTGTCGAGCCTGCCGCTTTTTTGGCGGGCCTCGCCGCCGCAGTCAAACAGGCTCATCTGCGACGCGCAGTCGGCTGTAAGGTTCGCGGCCGTCACCGTGAGCATGCGGATGGGAGCGTGCATGTTCCACGAGGCGCGCATGAGGGTGAACGCCGCGTCGAGCAGCTCCTTGGTGGAATTGGTATTCGCGTCAAGCCGCTTCTGCCGCGAGATCGTATGGAGCGCCGGGTTTTTGATGTGCACCTGCACGGTGGCGCAGTAAAGCCCGTGCCGCCTCAGGCGGGTGCCCACGGCGTCGCAAAGCATGGTAAGGCCCGCGCGGATGTCGTTTGGCCCCAGAAGATCGCGCGAGAAGGTGATGCCGCAGCCTATGCTTTTTGCGATATCCTCCTCGCCCGCATGCTTCACGGGCTCCAAATCCAGACCGCTTGCATACTCCCATATGGTCTCGCCCATGCGCCCGAGCAAAGCAAGCATGCGCTCCCTTCCTACGCGGGCGATATCGCCTATGGTGAGGATGCCGTTTTTTAAAAGCGTCGCCTCCGCAGCCTTTCCCACGTACAGCATGCTGCGCGCCGGGAGGGGCCAGAGGATATCCTTGAAGCTCTCGCGCGCGATCACGGTGGTCGCGTCAGGCTTTTTGTAGTCGCTGCCGAGTTTAGCGAAGGTTTTGTTGAAGGATACGCCCACGGATATGGTGAGGCCGATCTCCTCGCGGACGCGCTTCCTCAGCGTGTCGGCGATTTCTTTACCGGTGCCGAACAGGTGCAGGCTTCCCGTAACGTCCAGCCAGCTTTCGTCCACGGAAAACGCCTCGACCTGGTCGGTGTATTGCTCGTAGATGGCGTTGATGCGCTTGCTGTACTCCCGGTATTTGTCGTGGTGGGGCGCCACGAGCGCAAGGGAGGGGCACTTTTTGAGCGCCTGCCACACGGTTTCCGCCGTAACCACGCCGTAGCCTTTGGCGAGCTCGTTTTTTGCCAAGATCACCCCGCAGCGATTTTTCGGGTCACCGCACACGGCCATGGGCACGTCCCAAAGCTCCGGCCTGGAGATGCACTCCACCGAAGCGTAATAGCCGTTGCAGTCGCAATGCAAAATGACCCTGTCCACGGAACACGCCTCCCGTTAGGTATGCTTACCTTACATATCCCATTTCCTTGAGCATACTTCCGAGCACCCGGAGCCGCTCGCTTAAAAGCTCGTCGTCCTTGGCGAGCGCGTCGAGCATCAGCCTCACGTCCGAATCGATGCATTCGTTGTCGGTACAGATGCCCACGGTCATCGCGTCGCCTTGCAGGCCGATACGGTCGATCTCGGGGTGCTCGGGGTCGTAGTTTTTTTCGAGCCGGTACGATTCGGAAAAATACTGCCGCGTGCGGCAGAACAAAATGCAAAGGTCTAAAAGCCTGTGGATGGGAAGCTCCTCGGAGAGCCGCGACCAGCGGTCGCCCGAGGTGCGCCATACCTTGGCGCTTACGTCCACGCGCCCGCGCTCGTTCCACTGCGCGAGGCCGATGGAGAGACCTTGGGTATCGGTTTTATAGGCGCTGCGTCCGTCGATGCTGCCGTAATCCTCCACCACCACCACGGGCTTATGCTTGAGGTGCGTCGGTATCTTTAAGCTCATATCCGCCTCCGATTTTATAAATTTATAAATCCATTGTAGCACAAAACTTATAAAACTGCCAAGCATCCACAGCGGCGCCGCATTTGCGTCAACATGTTTTGCCTTGTTTAAAACGGGAATCTGGTATAAAATGTAGGGGCTATCCTGTAATACTTATATAGCGAGACTTTATTCTAAAAAAAGAAAGGAGGTCCGTACATGCCGGGGGTCATCACGACGGAACTTGGAAAGATCACCATCGACGAAGCGTTGATCGCGAACATCGCGGGCTATGCGGCGCTTGAAAATTACGGTATCGCGGCCATGAGCTCCAAAACCGCGGGCGACGCTATTTTGCAGCTCATCGGCGGGGAAAACCATAAGCGCGGCGTGAAGGTCGCGTTTCTGGAGGAGACGGGCGAGGTGGATATCGACCTGTTTGTCACGCTCATCTACGGCGTTTCCCTTCCGGCGGTAGCGCAGAACATGATGAGCAACGTCCGTTACAAGGTAAACGAGATGACGGGGCTTACGGTGCGCAACGTCAACATCCACGTGGAGACGGTGCGCGTCTAGGGCGACTTTGGCCCGCTCGCTCGCCAAATGCGCGAAAAGCGGGGCGGGCATGGGGAGGATTGAAATTGAATGATATGACCATCAACGGCACGCTGCTAAGGGACATGTTTTTCATGGGTGCGGCGCTGCTCGAAAAAAACAAGGCGGGTATCGACTCGCTTAACGTATTTCCCGTGCCGGACGGCGATACCGGCACCAACATGTCCATGACCATGCAGGGCGCCATCAAGGAGATCAAAACACGCGAGGGAAGCTCCGTGGAGGAGATCGCGGCCGCGGCGTCCATGGGCTCGCTCAAGGGAGCGCGAGGCAACTCGGGCGTCATCCTCTCGCAGATCCTCCGCGGCTTTGCGAAGGCGTTGAACGGCGCCTCGGAAATGGACGCGAACAGCCTCGCGAACGCGCTTGCCATGGGCACGGCGGCCGCGTACAAGGCGGTGATGAAGCCCAAGGAGGGCACCATGCTCACGGTGTCGCGCATGATAAGCGAGGCGGTGAGCGCCGCCGCCGCGGAGGGCGAAAACGTTTATAAGCTCCTCGATATCATGCTCGAAACGGGCGAGGAGGCTTTAAGGCTTACCCCCGACCTGCTGCCGGTTCTCAAGGAGGCCGGCGTGGTGGATTCGGGCGGCAAGGGCTTACTTACGATCTTCCGCGGCTTCAAAATGGCCGTCGACGGCGAGGAGCTGGACGATTACGCGGAAACGGCGCAGGAAAAGGAACCGGAGAACGAAACGCTCGGCCTCGACGATGTTAACGACATCAGGTTTGGCTATTGTACGGAATTTTTTATCATTCATCTCGCCCCGTCGTTCTCCGAATCCGAGCTCGATAAATTCCGCGAGAAGCTTACGCGTATCGGCGACTCCGTGGTTGTGGCCTACGATACGGATTTTGTGAAGGTACACGTGCACTCCAACGCGCCCGGCAAGATATTGCAGCTCGCGCTGCGTTTGGGCGAGGTCGACCGCCCCAAAATAGAGAACATGCGCGAGCAGAACCGCGCCATCCTCGACGCCTATAAAAAGGCCGAGAAGGAAAACGCGGTGGTGGCCGTAAGCGCGGGCGAGGGCTTGGAAAAGGTGTTTACGGAGCTTGGCGTATCGGTCGTACTCTCCGGCGGGCAGACCATGAACCCGAGCGCGGATGATATCGAAAAGGCCATCAGGCGGGCGAACGCGAGAAACGTATACGTTTTGCCCAACAACCCCAACATCATCCTCGCGGCGCAGCAGGCTGCGGAGCTTAGCGACCGCAACGTCGTGGTGATCCCCTCGAAAACCATCATGCAGGGCCTTAGCGCCATCATGGCCTACAGCGCGGAGGGGAGCGCCGATAACAACAAAAAGCGCATGAGTTCGGCGCTCTCGAGCGTCATCTCCGGCGCCGTCACCTACTCGGTGCGCGACACGTCCGTCAACGGCACGCGCATCGAAAAGGGCAACATCATCGGCCTCCTCGATAACGACATCGCGACCGTGAGCGAGAGCGTGGAGGAAGCCTCCTTGAAGCTCTTAAGGCTGATGCTCGAAAAGCACAGCGAGGACCCGGTGGTCACGGTGTTCTACGGCGAGGGCATGGACGAGGGGAACGCGGCCGCGATCGTGGACGCGCTTTCCGCCGAATATCCCGATGCGGAGTTCGTGACGCAGGAGGGCGGCCAGCCCTTGTATTACTATTATTTCTCGGTAGAGTAAATGCTGTCGGCCCCATTGACGACCATAAAAGGCATCGGCGCGCGCCGGGCGGAAACGCTCGGCCGGCTGGGCCTTTTTTGCTTGCGCGACCTTCTTTACTACGCGCCGCGCAACTACATGGATTATTCCCGCGCGCAAGCGGCGTGCGAGTTGCGGCACGGCGCTCCCTCCGCGGTGTGCGTGCGCCTCACGGGGGAGCCGAGGCTTGCGCGCGTCAACAAGAAGCTCAACATTTTGAGCGTGGGATGCGCGGACGAAACGGGCAAGGTAACGCTCGTTTGGTACAACCAGGCTTACCGCAAGCAAAGCCTCAAGCCGGGCGGCGTGCTGTACGCCTGCGGAAGGGCCGATCTGGAGCGCGGCGCGAGGCTTATAAACCCCTCGCTCTACAGTGAGCTTCCGGGCATCGTGCCGGTGTACGCGCTGCCGCAGGGCATAACCCAAAAGGTGTTTCGGGATACCGTGCGCGCCGCGCTCAACGCCTGCGGCCCGGAGCTCGAGGAGACCTTGCCGCCCGAACTTATCGCCCGTTACGGGCTCCGCCCGCTCCTTGAGGCGCTTTCCGCGCTCCATTTCCCGCAGAGCGCGGAGGCGTTGCGCGTTGCGAAGCGGAGGCTTTCGTTTGAGGACATGCTCGCCTATACCTTGATGATCGACCTGTTGAAGGAGCAAAGGCGGGGCGCGGGCGGCATCTCCTTCCGCGTTTCGGGGCTTCGCGAACGGTTTTTGAAGCTTTTGCCGTTTTCGCCCACGCGCGCGCAAGCTGCGATCATGAACGATATCGAGCGCGACATGGAAAAGGGCGAGCCCATGAACCGCCTCGTGCAGGGCGATGTGGGGAGCGGCAAAACCATGCTCGCGCTTTACGCTATGTATATCGCCGTGCAAAACGGCTATCAGGCCGCGCTCATGGCCCCTACGGAGATCCTGGCGCAGCAGCACCTTTCCGCCGTTTCGCTTATCTTCGGCGCGGACGCCGTGCTTTTGAAGGGCGGCATGAAAAAAAGCGAGCGCGACGCGGCGTACGCGCGCATTTTAAGCGGCGAAGCCAAGGCCGTGGTGGGAACGCACGCGCTCATCACGGAGGGGCTTCAATTCAAGCGCCTCGGTCTCGTGGTGGCGGACGAGCAGCACCGCTTCGGCGTTCGCCAGCGCGCGGCCATCGGAAATAAGGGGGAGCAGACGGACGTGCTCATCATGTCGGCCACGCCCATCCCGCGCACGCTTTCGCTCATTCTGTACGGCGATTTGGACGTTTCGGTGCTCGACGAGCTTCCGCCGGGCAGACGTCCCGTGAAAACGAGCGTGGTGCCGCGCGAAAAGCGCGACGCCATGTATCGTTTTTTGGAAGAACAGGCAAAGCGCGGCGAACAGAGCTACGCGGTGTGCCCGCTGGTGGAAAAGTCCGAGCAGAGCGCGGAGGCATTAAGCGCCGGGGAATTGTACGAGGAATTGCGGGAAAAGCTATCCGTGCGGGTCGGCCTTTTGCACGGACAGATGAAAAACGCCGAAAAGGAAAAGGCCATGAAGGCGTTTGTGGACGGCGAAACGGACGTGCTCGTGTGCACCACCGTGGTGGAAGTGGGCGTGGACGTAAAAAACGCCACGGCGATGGCGGTGGAAAACGCGGAGCGCTTCGGACTCGCGCAGCTCCACCAGCTTCGCGGGCGCGTGGGGCGCGGCGGCGCGTTGTCGTACTGCTTTTTGCTCGCGTCCGATAAGGAAGCGGCGCAAAGCGAGCGCCTAAAGGCTATGACCGCAACCAACGACGGCTTTTTGATCGCCGAAAAAGACCTTGAAATGCGCGGCCCGGGCGAGTTTCTGGGCGAGCGCCAGCACGGGCTCACGGGCTTCGAGGCGGCGCGTTTTGCGGCGGATATGAAGGTGCTCAACGAAGCGCGCGAGGCAGCGGGGCTTATTTTGGGGGATGCGTCGCTTCGCGCGGCGTGCGCGCCGCTTCTCGCGCTCGCGAAAAGCCGCCTTGCGGAGAAGGGGAAGATCATCGCGCCCAACTAAAACGCGACTTTAAAAAAAGCAAGCGGCTTCGCCGCTTTTTTTTATTTTGGAAACGCATATAATTTCCGCTATACATTTCCAGTCATAAACGGATACGCACGGGACAAATTATAAACACATCCATTGAAGGAGGTGAAAAACGAATGGCACGAAGCAACAAAGTGGTAGTTCCGGAGGCGCAGCAGTCGATCAACGCGTTCAAGTGGGAAGTTGCAAACTCCCTCAACGTCAACCTGAAGCAGGGCTACAACGGCGACCTGACCTCACGCGAGGCGGGTTCCATCGGCGGCGAAATGGTGAAACGAATGATCGCGTACGCCGAGAGCAACCTCAAGAAGTAACGTAAGGAAGAAACGACAGGAGAAAAGGCTTGGGCAAACGCCCAAGATATTACATGAAAGGAGATTGAACACATGGCTAACAATTCCAGCACGCTCGCTACCAACAAGGAGATGAAGCAACTGCTTCAGAACCTCAAGACCGAGGTGGCTTCCTCGCTGAACGTCACGTTGAACCAGGGTTACAACGGTGATATCACCGCCCGTCAGGCCGGCTCCATCGGCGGCGAAATGGTGAAGCGCATGATCGCTTACGCCCAGAGCAACATGACCACGTCCGGCAACATGATGAAATAACCCAAAACACCCGATTACAACTGAACATTGGGTTATGAACGGCGCGGCCGCAAGGCCGCGCCATTTTTCTCGAACAAGTGACAAGTTACTTTTTCGAGGATTACAGGAATCGCCTGTGCGTTCCGCACGGTCGGCGATTCCTGCAAAGAAAGCTTGCTGCGCAAGCCTTCCGCCGTCGCCGCACATGTCGCCGACGGCGGTTGAAAGCCTCCGGGGGCTGTGGCCCCCGAGCCCCTAAGGGCTCAGCAGTGCCGTCCCGAACAATGTCGAAAAATGATGGATAAAATCATTTTATGCGCATAGAATGACGGTTTTCTTGAATCCTATGGCAAAACTTGGCAGAATATGGGTGATAAACAGAAAACGAAAGTAAGTAAAGGTGAGGAAACCATGCTGAGTCTGTCGGATTTTGTGGAGACCGAGCTTTTGAAGCTGGGCGCGACACCCGATTATGTGGGGTACCGTTACCTCGTTACGGCGATCCTCAAATGCATCCGCGATGAAAGCCTTCTTTACGCCATCACCACAAGGCTTTATAAGGAGATCGCGGAGGAATACTCCACCACGCCCATCAATGTGGAGCGGGGCATGCGCACGCTTATTTCCATCCTGTGGCTGGAGCGCGACCACGATAAGTTCGCGCAGCTCATGGGCAGGCGCTATGAAACGCCGCCGGGCAACGGCAAGCTTATCGGCGTATTGAGCCGCAGACTTCTCTTTAAGTACCGCACCCTCACCGACCGGGAGCCGCTCAAGCCCTCGGGCCTCGGGTTATAGGGAGAACAAAAAATAAGGGCGATTAAGAATCGCCCCTTTTTCGTCTATTCCGTTTTTTGCCTCCGCCCGAACAGCCGCTCCACGGCATGCCGCGCCTCGACGCCCTCGAAAAGCGTGTCGTACACCGCGTCGCAGATGGGAAGCTCCACGCGGTGCTTTCTTGAAAGAAGCCGCAGCGCCTTGGCCGTATCCGCGCCCTCGGCGAGCTCGCCGTAGGCTTCGGCCTTCACAAACGCCTCGCCGAAGCGGCGGTTATGGCTCAGCGGGGAAAACACGGTGGCGGCATAGTCCCCAAGGTGGCACAGCCCGTAGGCGGAAAAGGGATCGCCGCCCATCGCTTCGATGAGCCGCGCCACCTCGCGCGTGCCGCGCGAGCAAAGCGCTCCCTTGAGCGAGGAAAGCGAAAGCGCGTCGAGTATGCCCGCCGCGATGCCGATCACGTTTTTGGCCGCGGCGCCCACCTCGTTGCCGATAAGGTCGCGCCCGTAATAAAAGCGGATAAGGTCGCTTGAAAAAGCGTCTACGAGCATGCTTTTGGCGTTTTCGTCCGCGCTGTCGATCACCATGCAGTTGGGCACGCCCGAGGTGAATTCCTGCACATGCCCGGGCCCGAGCCACACCGCGGCGCGCGTGCCCTTGGGCGAGCTCTCGAGCACAATCTCGGAAAGTCTTTTCCCGCTGCCCGTCTCCAGACCCTTCATGCACAAAACGTACAGTTTTTCTTTGGGCGTTTGCGCCGCGATCTCGCCCATGAGCGCGCGAAGCCCCTGCGCGTTCACGCTGATCAGAACGATTTCCGCAGCGAGCGCCTCATTTAGGTCGCTCGTGAGGCGCACGCGCTGCGAAAGCGTTGTAAGCCCGTTCGTGCGCTCGCTTAAAAACGCCTGAAACCGCTTTGAGTCCGACCTGCCGTAGAGCGTCACGCGGTAGGAAAGCCTGTCGAGATACCACGCGAGAAAGGCGCCCCAGCGCCCGCAGCCGATCACGCTTATGTCCATAAAACTACTCCATGCTTTCGTTGAGGAGCACCATGTGCATATGATCCTCCCAAACGCCGTCGATCTTAAGATATTTTTGTGAAATTCCCTCGCACACGAAGCCGGCCTTTTCCGCCACGCGGAGCGATTGCTTGTTGCGCGGCATGATGTTTGCCTCGAGCCGATGGAGGCCGATGTCGCAAAACGCGATCTCCTCGCCCCTTAAAAGCGCCTCGGTCATAAGCCCCTTGTTGACCTCGTCCTTGTCAAGCCGATAGCCCACGTAGCAGGAGCAAAACGCCCCCATCACGATGGCGCTGAAGGAAAGCATGCCGATCACGCGCGCCTCGCCCCGGTAGGAAAGCCAGAATTTCACGGCCGTACCCGCGAAGCAGCGCTCGACATCCGCCTGCAAAAGCTTTTTTTGGTAGCCGCGCGTGAAAAACGCCGCCTCGCGCTCGGGCTCGGTGGCGCGCAAAAACTCGCGGTTCCTTATAAAATACTCCGTCACGAGCGGCGCGAGCCGCGGGTGGGAGAGAGTCAGTCGGAGCCTATCCGTAAAATACTCGCCGAGCACCATATCTTTCTCCGTCCTTTCGCGTATTTTTATAGTGTACCACAGCGTGGCGTGAATGGGTAGCCGCTTGCCGCGCCGCGCGCGAAAGGATAAAATGGCAGTATGAAACGTTGCTCCGTTTTGCTTTTGCTTATCTTATTTGCCGCTCTCACGCAGGGCGGCTGTTCCGCCGCGCCGGAAAACGCGGAGGTCGTGATCTCCGCGCCGCCTGCGGTTTCGCTTACGCCCTCGGCCTCCGCCGCGCCGGACGCTTCCCCCGCGCTCATGCTCACCTCAAAACCTACGCCCGCGCCGACGCTCGTGTGTTCGCCCGTGCCGACGCCCACGCCCGTGCCGACGCCCACGCCCGGCGACAGGATTGCGCTCGACGGCGATTTTTACGGCGTCGCGCTCGACGGCGCGCTCAAAAATCGCATCACCGGCATGAGCTACCCCGAAGACGACAGCGACGCGGCCATTCGCTACGACGATCTTCGCTACGTCCACATCCTGTACGTGGATTTTGACGGAAACGCGCACGAGGGGGAGCTTATCGTCAATAAAAAGGTTGTAAATGATATTTTGGAGATCTTCCGCGCGCTGTACGATGCCGAGTATCCGCTCGCCTCGGTGCGGCTTGTGGACGATTACGGCGAGTCGGCGGACGACAACCTTTCCATGGCGGCAAACAACACCTCCGCGTTCAACTACCGCGCCGTGGCGGGCAGCAAAACGCTTTCCATGCACAGCTACGGGCTGGCGGTGGACGTTAACCCCCTTTTCAACCCCTACGTAAAAAGCGACGGCAGCTTTTCGCCCGTGAACGCGGCGGACTATGTGGACCGCACGCGGAATTTCCCGGGCAAAATCGATCACGACGACCTTTGCTATAAGTTATTCGTCAAGCACGGCTGGAGCTGGGGCGGCGATTGGAAGAGCACAAAGGACTACCAGCATTTTTCCAAGACGGTCGATTGAGGAAAAGCATTGTCGCCGCGGGGGACGAGGCTGTCTCTCTCAAGCATATTTCCGTCTTTCGCGCATATCTATCAGTAGAAAAAGGCTGTCGGAGGTGCGCATGAAAGGCTCAAAAACTGCGGATACGGCCGCGGCGGGCATTTGGATGCCCATTTTGAAGGGCGCGCTGATCGCGTCGGCATGCAGCATCGCGCTCATCGTGCTGTTTGCGGTGGTGTTGAAGCAGGAATGGGCGAACAGCGACAGCATCCCCGTGGCAAATTCCGTTATCAAGGTGCTTTCTGCGGCGCTCGCGGCGTTTATCGCCACGCGCAAATGCAAAAAGCGCTGCTGGCTTACCGGCCTTCTCGCGGGGCTTATCTACACGCTGCTCGCGTTTATGGTGTTTTCCATTTTGTCGGATTCGTTCAGCTTTTCCCTCGCGCTGCTTTCGGATATGGGCATAGGCGCGCTTTCGGGCATGCTCACCGCGATGCTCGTCCAAATGCTCAGGCGGTAGGGAACGGTCTTGACCGTTTCGGTGGATACTGTGTATAATACTCCTTAGGAAATCCATAAACGGGGGTATACCTATGAAGCACATTAAGACCATCGAAAAGCCATGCATGAACGTTTCCGCAAACTCCGGCTGCGGCGAATGCCAGGCTTCCTGCCAATCCGCCTGCAAAACCTCCTGCACGGTCGCCAACCAGACCTGCAAAAACGAGAAAAAATAATCGGCGCGTCCTATCTCACGATCTGAAGGAGCAGTAATTTCCGATTACTGCTCCTTGTATCGTTGTTTGGCCGCAAAAACCGTCCCATGAGGTGAAAAACTTGGTCCACGCCTTTGCCTTTCAAAACGAATACTATGCGCTCGATGTGGAAAGCGGCGCGTTGCACGCGCTCGATAAGCCCGCCTACGACGTGGTGCGCGCGCTCGAGAACGGGTCAGACCCCGGCGCGCTCCCCTACGATAAAAAAGAGATCGACGAAATTCTAGCCGAGCTGGACGAGCTTAAGGCGCAGGGCGCGTTTTCTTCGCCCGCGCCCGAGATACCGGAGGGCATCGCGCAAGGCAAGGTCGTAAAGGCCATGTGCCTCCACATCGCGCACGACTGCAACCTCAGGTGTAAATACTGCTTCGCGGGCACGGGGGAATTTCACGGCGAGCGCATGCTCATGCGCGCCGAGACCGGCAAAAGAGCGCTCGATTTTTTGGTCGCGCGCTCCGGCAACCGCCGCCACCTCGAGGTGGATTTGTTCGGCGGCGAGCCGCTCATGAACTTCCCCGCCGTGAAGGAGATCGTTTCCTACGGCCGCGCGCTCGAGAAAAAGCACGGCAAGGAAATCAGCTTCACCATCACCACCAACGGCGTGGCGCTTACCGGCGAGATTATCGATTACCTCAACGCCGAAATGCATAACGTCGTTTTGAGCCTCGACGGCCGCAAGGCGGTGCACGACGCCCTAAGGCCCACCCCGAACGGGAAGGGCTCCTACGAGACCATCGTCGAAAACGCCAAAAAGCTCGTAGGGCGCCGCGGCGACAAGGAGTATTACATCCGAGGCACATTCACCTCGCAAAACCTCGATTTTACCGAGGACGTGAAGCATATGGCGGAGCTTGGGTTCGACCGCGTGTCCATCGAGCCGGTGGTGCTGCCCGATTCTAGCCCCTACGCGCTGCGCGACGCCGACCTGACGCGTATCCTCGGAGAATACGACGCGCTCGCCTCGTATCTTTGGACGCGCGAAAAAAGCGGGAAGCATATTACCTTCTTCCATTTTATGATCGATCTCGGCAACGGCCCGTGCCTCAAAAAGCGCATTTCCGGCTGCGGCGCGGGCAGCGAGTACGTAGCGGTCACGCCCGAGGGCGATCTCTATCCCTGCCACCAGTTCGTGGGCGAGGAAGGCTACAAAATGGGGAGCGTCCTCACGGGCGAGTTCGACGCCGAAATGCAGGCGCGCTTTTCAGATTGCAACATCCTTACCAAGGAGGCGTGCCGCGCGTGCTGGGCCAAGTATTTCTGCGCCGGCGGCTGCGCCGCCAACGCCTATAAGTACAACGGCTCCATCTACGAGCCCCATCAAATGACCTGCGCGTTTGAAAAGAAACGCGCGGAGGTTGCCATGGGATTGTACGCGAGAAGGAAACAAATGTAGGGGCAATCACCGGTCGCCCGTACCCGCACCGCAGAAAGGAGCCCCATCTTGCTCCTCTACGAACGCCGCACAGCCGAACTGCCGCATACTTTCGAGCGCCCCGCGGGCGTTTCCGAAACGCTCGCCGCGCTCCTTTACGCGCGCGGGCTTAAGGACGCGGCTTCGATGGAGGCGTTTTTAAACCCCCTTTCCTATAAGCTCAACGACCCGTATCTATTGAACGACATGGAAAAGGCGGTGACGCGCATCCGCGCGGCCATCGAAAAGGCCGAGCGTATCGCGGTGTACGGCGATTACGACGCCGACGGCGTATGCGCCACAAGCATTTTGCTTTCCTGCCTCAAAAGGCTCGGCGCGGACGCCACTTACCACATACCCAACCGCCACCTCGAGGGCTACGGCATGAACGCCGAAGCCGTGATGCGGCTTAAGGACGATGGCGTGAAGCTCATCGTCACCGTGGACAACGGCGTGAAATCGCTCGAGGAAACGGCGCTTGCCGCCACGCTCGGCATGGAGGTAATCGTTACCGACCACCACCGCTGCGGCGATGCTCTGCCCGATTGCGCCGCGCTCGTGTGCCCCGTTTTGCCCGGAATTGACTTTCCGAACGCCGATCTTTGCGGCGCGGGCGTGGCGTACAAGCTTGCGCGGGCGCTTGCGGGCGGCGAGGGGGAGGAGGACGCCGTCGTTTTGGCGGGCCTTGCGACCGTCGCGGACGTGGTGCCGCTTTTAGGGGAAAACCGCGCGCTCGTCGCGCGCGCGATGCATGCGCTCAACAAGGGCGGCGGGCCCATGGGACTTCGCGCGCTTCTGGAGGTCGCAAACGTCAAGCGCGTCAACGCGCGCGCCCTCGCTTTTTTGGCCGCGCCCCGGCTCAACGCGGCGGGGCGGCTCGGCGACGCTTCCCTGAGCGTGGAGCTTTTAACCTGTACGGACGCGGCTCGCGCAAGGGAGCTTGCCCAAGAGCTCGACGCGCTCAACGCGCGGCGCAAAAAGGAAGAGCAGGGTATTTTGGAGCTCGCCTACCGCATGGCCGACGAGAAAGACCTTACGGATAAGCGGGCGCTCACGCTGAAAAGCGAAGCTTGGAACAGCGGCGTCGTGGGCATCGCGGCGGCGCGGACGGCGGAAAAATACTATCGCCCCTCGGTTTTATTTTCGGAGAAGGACGGCGTTCTCACGGGCAGCGCGCGAAGCGTGCCGGGCGTGGACCTCCACGCGGCGCTTAAACGCTGCGAAAGCCTCTTCACGCGCTTCGGCGGGCACGCCTACGCGGCGGGCGTAACGATGCGTGCGGAGAATTTCCCAGCGTTCGAGGCGGCCTTCGAAACGGCGCTTCGCGAAACGGCTTTCGACCGCGCGTTTTTGCCGCGCAGGGGCTACGAGCTCGAGCTTGCGCTTTCCGAGGCGACCCTCGAGCTTGCGCAGGAGCTTGAAAGGCTCGAGCCGTTCGGCGAGGGGAACCCCGAGCCGCTTTTCAGGGCCGACGGTGTGCGGCTTATGAATTTAAGGCGCATCGGCGGCGAGGGCGCGCACCTGAGCGCCACGGCGGAATCGGGCGGCGCGTATGCCGGCGCCGTGGGTTTTTCTATGGGCGATAAGCTTTCCTTGGCGCTCGACGCGGAGCGCGCGGACATCCTTTTCACGCCCAAGATCGATACCTTCACGGGTGAGCGCATCGTAAAGCTCCACCTCGCGGAGCTTCGGCCATCGGCGGTCACGGATGCGGAAGGCTACTTGGCGGCGCGCGCCGAGAAATTTATGGATGCAATCTCGCGCAACATTTTGTATAATAATATGTGCGGCTTTGAGGCGACTGCTGTTTCCGACGCGTTCGAAACGGCGGTAACGCTCGCGCAAAAAAGCCTTGGCGGCGTGGCGGCGCTCTGCTTCACGCCGGAAGGGGCCGTAAGGTTTCTGCGCCGCGCAAAGGAATACGGGGCCACGGAGCTTTTCGACGTGCGCTTCCATACGCCCGAAAAAAGCGCGTGCGCCTGCCATACGCTTTTGCTTGCGCCCATGCTCCGCGCATGCGAGCTTTCGCGCTTTAAAAGCGTGGTGGTGTGCGACGACCCCGTCTGCGACGGTGCGCTCGCGCGGCTCAGGGAGCTTGCGCCCACCGCCGCGCTCTATGCGCAGCCGCCTATTTTAGGCGGCACGCGGGCAATCCGCGAGGAGCTTCGGCTCGACCGCACGTTCATGGCGGACGTCTTTCGCGCGTTTCGCGCGGCGGGACGCGCGTTCTACAACCGCGCCGACGCGCTCGACGCGCTCTCGGCCGCGACCAAGGCGAAGCGCTTCCGCTGCGAATTGGCGCTCGACGTGATGGAGGAGCTCGGCTTCGTAACAAAAAACAAAAAGGGCAACCTCGAGCCCGTAATTTCCCCCGCGCAGCGGGAACTGTCGCAAAGCGCAACGTTTCGGGCCGCAGAGGCTCTTTTAAAAAACAACAGGCCCTCAAAATAAAGGAGGAATTCGATCATGGAGCTTAAGGATACCATCCGCAATATACCGGACTTCCCGCAGAAGGGCATTCTGTTCCGCGATATCACGACCTTGCTCAAAAACGCAGACGCCTACCGCGAGCTCATCGATCGGATCGTAAAAAGCCTTAGTGGCGTCGAGGTGGACCTCGTGGTAGGCCCGGAAGCGCGCGGCTTCGTGATCGGCTCAGCGCTTGCCTACGCGCTTGGCGCGGGCTTCGTGCTCGCGCGCAAGCCCGGCAAGCTCCCCTACAAAACCAACCGCTACGAGTACGGCCTCGAGTATGGCGCCGATGTGCTCGAAATACACACGGACGCTATCGAGCCCGGCCAAAAGGTCGTGTTTGTGGATGATCTTTTAGCGACCGGCGGCACCGCGCTCGCGACCATACGCCTCGTAGAGCAGGCGGGCGGCGAAGTGGTGGCGGCGCGCTTTGCCATCGAGCTTTCCGACCTCGACGGCCGCTCGAAGCTCGCGGGCTACGACGTGGACGCGATCGTGGTATTTTAGCGATAAAATCTCGTGCGGCGCGGAAAAACATCCCTCATACCGCGCCGTTCTTTTGTCTACGGGATTGCCGCGCCGTCGTAGGGGCATGAAAAGGAGGTGAGCGCATGGAGAATGTGGAAAAAATGGATAAGCTGATTACGGCCTGTAAAACCAAATTCACGGAGCCCGAAATGGAGCTTTTACAAAAGGCCGTGGATTTTGCGAGGAAGGTGCATACGGGGCAGCTTCGCGAAAGCGGCGAGCCGTATTACGTGCATCCCGAGGCCGTCGCGCTCATGCTCTTCGAAATGGGCATGGACAGCCATACCGTAATCGCCGGGCTTTTGCACGACGTGGTGGAGGACGGCGAAGGCGTTACGGTGGAAAGCGTTACGTCCATGTTCGGCGCGGACATCGGCGGTATGGTGGACGGCGTCACGAAGCTCACCAAAACGGGTAACCGGCAGATTGCCACCAAGGAGGATCAGCAGGCCGAAAACCTCCGCAAGATGATGCTCGCCATCGCCAACGATGTGCGCGTAGTCATCATAAAGCTCACCGACCGCCTTCACAACATGCGTACGCTGGGCTATTGCAACGGCGAAAAGCGCATCAGGAAGGCGAAGGAAACGCTGGAGGTTTACGCGAGCCTCGCGCACCGCTTCGGTATGGGCGCCATGAAATGCGAGCTCGAGGACCTTTCCTTCCAGTACATCTGGCCCGAGGAATTCGAAAAGCTCAAGGAGGCCATCGAGCCGCATCAGCGCGAGCGCATGCAAACGCTCGATTCCGCCATTTTGAATATTTCCGGGCACCTCAAGGACGCGGGCATACAGGCGCAGGTCTCGGGTAGGCCGAAGCACCTTTACAGCATCTACAAAAAGCTGATACGGCAGAACAAGCAGATCGACGAGATTTACGACCTCATCGCCATCCGCGTGATCGTGAACACCGTGAGCGACTGCTATGCCGCGCTCGGTGTGATCCATTCCCTTTGGAAGCCGGTGCCGGGCAGGTTCAAGGACTATATCGCCATGCCCAAAACGAACATGTACCGCTCGCTTCACACCACGCTTTTTAGCGACGAGGGCATGCCCTTCGAGGTGCAGATACGCACCGCGGAAATGCACCGCACGGCGGAGTTCGGCATCGCGGCGCATTGGATGTACAAGGAGGGTCGCGCCAACCAGAGCGAACTCGACAGCAAGCTCGCGTGGCTTAGGGAGGCGCTCGACCTTGAAAATTACGCCGACAGCACGCGTGAGTTTGCCGAAAGCCTCCGCAAGGATTTCTTTGGCGATTACGTGTACGTTTTGACTCCGCGCGGCGAGATCGTGGACTTATTAACCGGCTCCACGCCGCTCGATTTCGCGTACCGCATCCATACCAACGTGGGAAACCGCGCGCAGCACGCCAAGGTCAACGGCGCCATCGTGCGGCTCGACTATAAGCTCAAGAACAACGACGTGGTGGAGATCGTCACCTCGCCCACAGCCAACCCGAGCCGCGATTGGCTTAAAATCGTAAAAACGCAGCAGGCCAAGGCGAAGATACGCCAGTGGTTCAAAAAGGCCAACCGCGAGGAAAACGTGCAGCGTGGGCGCGAAATGCTCACCGAGGCGGCCAAGCGGCAGGGCATACAGCTGAGCGAAGTCACAAAGACCGAGTATTTTTCCGATATCCTCCGGCGCTTCAACATGGACGATACCGACGACGTGTACGCCTCCATCGGCTACGGCGGCATCACCACGGGGCAGGTCTTACAAAAGCTCGTCGAGCAGCACAAAAAGGAGGAACGCCGCGCGGCGCTCCTTGAGCGGCTCGAGCATAAGGACGAGCAAAAGCCCGAGCGCGCCGGCCATTCCCGCGGCGTGGTGGTGAAGGGCGAGCCCAACATGGTGGTTCGCTTCGCGCATTGCTGCAGCCCCCTCCCGGGGGATAAGATCATCGGCTACGTGACGCGCGGCCGCGGCGTTTCCATCCACCGTGCGGACTGTCCCAACGTAGCCGAGCTTTTAATGGACGAGGGCCGCATCATCGAGGTGGAATGGGCGGAGGATACCAAATCCTCCTATACCGCCAGCATCCAGATCATCGCCAACGAGCGCGCCGGGGTGCTGATGGATATTTCGCAGCTTCTCGTAAACCTCAACATCAGCATCAAGGCGATGACCGCCAAGACCGATAAAAACAATATCGTCGCTGTGCAGCTCTCCTTCGACGTAACAGACGCCGACCAGCTCGCGGTCATCATCAAAAACATGAGAAAGATCAAGTCGGTCACCGAGGTGTACCGCTTGAACGTATAGGCTATGAGGGCAGTGATACAAAGGGTTTCCTCCGCCTCCGTCGCCGTGGAGGGCCGCGTGACGGGCAGCGTCGAAAAGGGCTATCTGGTGCTTTTGGGCATCGAGGAAGACGATACCGAGGCCGATCTCGCCTACATATGTGAAAAGCTAGTGGGCCTTCGCATTTTTGAGGACGACGCGGGGAAAATGAACCTGTCGATCGCGGATGTGAACGGCGCGATTTTGCTCGTTTCGCAGTTCACGCTTTTAGGCGACGCGCGGCACGGCAGGCGCCCGAGCTTCATCCGCGCCGCGAGGCCGGAGCATGCGGTACCGCTCTACGAGGCGGCCGTGAAAAAACTGAGGGAAAGCGTAAGGGTGGAAACGGGCGAGTTCGGTGCGCACATGGACGTAGCGCTCGTCAACGACGGTCCCGTCACCATTTTACTCGAGAGCAAGAGGGCGTTTTAATGCAAATCGAAACCATCGTTTCCGGCCCCATCCAAACCAACACCTACTGCGCCTACGGCGCGCGCGAGGGCGAATGCTTCCTCGTCGATCCGGCGGACGCGAAAAAGGCGCTCGGCTTTATGAAAGAGCGGGGCTTAAAGCCCACGCACATCCTTTTGACGCACGGGCATTTCGACCATATCCTCGGCGTGGCGCAAATCAAAGAGGAGACGGGCGCGCAGGTGTTCATCAGCGCTTTGGACGCCGCCGCGCTTTACGACGATACGGAAAACCTTTCCACGCTGTCGCGCTATCCCGTGAATACCTGCCGCGCCGACAGGGAGCTTAAGGACGGCGACGTTTTTGAGGCGGCGGGCTTTACCGTAAGGGTCATCTCCACGCCCGGCCACACCTTGGGCGGCGTGTGCTACCTTATAGAAAGCGAGCGCGTTTTGTTCGCGGGCGACACGCTTTTCAAATTAAGCGTCGGCCGCAGCGACCTGCCGGGCGGCGACCCGCAAGCGCTCTATCATTCCATCGCCTACAGGCTGTTTACGCTCCCGGGCGACTATGCCGTGTACCCCGGCCACGCGGGCGCGACCACGCTCGATACCGAGCGCGCGCACAACCCCTACATGAAGCGGTACGATCCGGAAACATGGTAAACCTTTCTACCGACTGTCCCCAGTTCGATAACGATATCGCGGAGGTCGTCCGCCTGTTTCTCGACGCCGAAAAGCTTGAGGCTCCGCGGGAGCCCATGCTTGACGGCGACGTTTTTGTATCCGCGCGCCTTTTTAAAGAAAATCATACATGGGCGGCGGAGGCGGTTTGCGCTTGCGCCGAGGCGGGGGAAAGGCGGGGGTTTTCCTATCGCTACGAAAGCCCGCTCAGGGGCGAAAGCGCTTTGGAGCAAAAGCGCTACCAAAAGCGCTGCGTGAAGATCGCGGTATTTCGCGCCATGCGTTTGGCGTTCCCCGAGGCGTTCCTGCCATGGGGCTCGCTTACGGGCATACGCCCCACGCGGCTTTTGCACGAGCTTAAAGAAAGCTTGGGCGCGGAGGAAGCGCGGCGCATGATGCTTGAGAGCTTCGACGTGAGCGGGGAAAAGCTCGCGCTCGCCGCCGAGATACTTTCCGTGCAAAACGAAATGCCGCGGCTTTCAAGCGAAAAGGAAACGGGCGTATACATCGGCATACCGTACTGCAAAACGCGCTGCCTCTACTGCTCGTTCCCTTCCGAGGTGCGCCATGCTAAAACCGATATGGCGGCGTATCTCGCGGCGCTTAAAAGGGATATCGCCTTTGGCGCGCGGCTCCTCAGGGAAACCGGGCGCAAGGTGCGGAGCATGTACATGGGCGGCGGCACGCCCACGGTGCTTACCGCGGATGAACTCGACGGCCTTCTTTCCTTCACGCTTTCGGCTTACGGCGGATACGGGCTTGAATTTACGGTGGAGGCCGGGCGGCCCGATACCATCGACCGCGAAAAGCTAAGCGTATTGAAGCGCTCGGGCGTAACGCGCATCTCCATCAACCCGCAGAGCATGAACGACGCTACGCTTGCCCTCATCGGCCGAAGCCATAGCGCGCATGAAGTGGAACGCGCGTTTTACGAGGCGCGGGAGGCGGGTTTTTCCGCGATCAACATGGATGTGATCGCCGGGCTTCCCGGCGAGAGCTTAGGAGATTTTCAAAACACGCTCGACGCGGTGGAGCGTTTAAACCCCGAAAATCTCACCGTGCATACCCTCGCGATCAAGCGCTCGTCGCTTTTGAAGGATAGGCTTTCGCTTTACCCGCTCGCGAGCGCCGAGGAAGCAGATCATATGGTGGACGCGGGCCGCGCTTTGGCGCGGCGGCTCTCCATGCGCCCCTATTACATGTACCGCCAGAAGTATATGCGCGGCAACCTCGAAAACGTGGGTTACGCAAAGCCCCTTACGGAGTGCGTCTACAACGTGGACATGATGGAGGAGACCGCGAGCATACTTTCCCACGGCGCAAACGCCATGACCAAGCGCGTGTTCCAAGGCGAAAGCCGCGTTGAGCGCATCCCCGCGCCCAAGGACATCAAGACCTACCTCGATAAGCTCGACGCGCTTTGCGAGGCGAAGGAAAGGCTGTTTTTCGAGGAAAGGTGGCCGCGATTGACAAGCCGGCCTTAACGCGTGTATAATTCCATCCATAAAGGCGATGAGCGGAAAAAGTAACGCGCGGATGCAAGAGAGAGCCGTGGCCCAGGGCTGAAAGCCGCGGCGGCAGGAAAGCGCGCGAAAAGACAACCGTGAGCCTCCGCGCCGAGGGCTTTAAGGAGCGGACGTATGCCGGCGTTAACGGCTTAAAGTGGAGCCTTTTATGGGCTCAAGCAGGGTGGCACCGCGGGTTTCCCGTCCCTATGTGGGCGGGCCTTTTTGTATCTATTCATGCGCGGGGAAAGGAAAAAGTATGGCATCTTACCAGGCGCCCAAGGGCACGAAGGACGTTCTTCCGAGCGAGAGCAGGGCTTGGCGGCACATCGAGGGCATCGCGCATTCCATCTGCGAAACGTACGGCTTCCGCGAGGTGCGCACGCCCGTGTTCGAGCATACGGAGCTTTTTTTGCGCGGCGTGGGCGATACTACGGATATCGTGCAAAAGGAGATGTACACCTTCCTCGATAAGGGCGGCCGCTCCCTCACGCTCAAGCCCGAGGGCACGGCGGGCGCCGCGCGCATGTTTTTGGAAAACGGCCTCTACAACGAGGCGCAGCCCACGAAGCTCTATTATCTGTACTGCCCGGTGTTCCGCTACGATAAGCCGCAGGCGGGCAGGTTACGCGAGCACCACCAGTTCGGCATAGAGGTTTACGGCGCGCCGCGCGCGAGCGCGGACGCGGAGTGTATTTCCGTCGCGCTCGACATGCTTACGCGGTCGGGCCTCAAGGGGCTTTCGCTCTACGTGAACAGCATTGGCTGCCCCGTTTGCCGCCCCGCGTATAACGAAAAGCTCAAGGAATATTTCCGGGGAAGCTACGATAAGCTCTGCGCGGTGTGCAAAACGCGCTTTGATAAAAACCCCCTTCGCATCCTCGATTGCAAGGAGGAAGGCTGCAAGGCGATCGCCGCGGGCGCGCCCGCCATGCTCGATTATTTGTGCGGCGACTGTAGCGATCACTTCGAGGAGCTGAAAGCATGCCTCGGCGCGGCGGGTATCGCCTACGAGATCGACCCGTTCATCGTGCGGGGCCTGGATTATTATACGAAGACCGTGTTTGAGATCATCGCGGACGGCAACGGCTACACGGGCGCCGTGTGCGGCGGAGGCCGCTACGACGGGCTTATCGAGGCGCTCGGCGGCCCTAAAATGAGCGGCATGGGCTTCGGCATGGGCATGGAAAGGCTTTTGCTCGTGGCGGAGCTTCAGGGCGCGAAGTTGCCCGGGGACGAACCCCCCGCCGTGTATGTGGCGACGATGGGCGAAGCCGCGCGCGCTCGGGGCTTTCAGCTCGTACAATACCTGCGCGGTCTCGGCGTAAAGGCCGAGTTCGATCATGTGGGCAGAAGCTTTAAGGCGCAGTTCAAGTATGCGGATAAGCTCAGGGCCCGCGCCGTGGCGGTGCTCGGCGAGGACGAGTTGAATAAGGGCGTCGTGAAATTGAAGCGCATGGATACGGGGGCCGAGCGCGAGGCTGTGTTCGACGATGTGGAAGCGGCGCTTAAGGAACTGCTGAAATAAAACGGAGGGATTCACATATGGCAGAGTTATTGCAGGGCTGGAAGCGCACGGGCTATTGCGCCGAGGTCAAAGAAGAGGACGTAGGCAAGGAAGTCCTTCTCATGGGCTGGAGCGGCACGTGGCGCAATTTGGGCGCGCTCATCTTCATCGGACTTCGCGACCGCACGGGCGTGATGCAGGTGGTGTTTAACGAGAGCTTTACCCCCAAGGAAACGTTCGAGCTTGCGGAAACCATCCGCAGCGAATACGTGATCGCCGTAAAGGGCGTGCTCGCTAAGCGCGCGCCCGATATGGTCAACAAGGATATGAAAACGGGCGCGTACGAGCTTCATGCCACAGAGCTTAAAATACTCGCCAAGGCGCAGACGCCGCCCATCTACATCGACGACGACCTCAACACGCAGGAGCAGGTGCGCCTCAAATACCGTTATCTCGACCTTCGCCGCCCGTCGATGCAGCGCATTTTGATGATGCGCCACGAGATGATGCAGATCATCCGCGAATACTACGCCGCAAACGGCTTTTTGGAGATCGAAACCCCCATTTTGTGCAAATCCACGCCAGAGGGCGCGCGCGATTACCTCGTGCCGAGCCGCGTGCATCCGGGTAAGTTCTATGCTTTGCCGCAAAGCCCGCAGCAGTACAAGCAGCTTTTGATGCTTTCGGGCTTCGACCGCTACATCCAGATCGCCCGCTGCTTCCGCGACGAGGACTTACGCGCCGACCGCCAGCCGGAATTCACGCAGATCGACCTTGAAATGTCGTTTGTGGATATGGACGACGTGCTCGCCATGAACGAGGGCTTCATCCGAACGCTTTTGAAAAAGACCCTCGATGTGGACGTAAAGCTCCCCCTGCCGCGCATGACCTACAAGGAGGCTATGGAAACCTATGGCTCCGACAAGCCGGATACCCGCTTCGGCCTCAAGTTCATCGACGTGAGCGACATCGCGCGCCAAGGCGAATTCTCCGCGTTCAAGGACGCCGTGGAGCAGGGCGGCAGCGTGCGCTGCATCAACGTGGAGGGCGGCGTGGATAAATTCTCGCGCAAGCAGATCGACGAGCTTGCCGAGCACGTTAAGATCTACCGTGCGAAGGGCCTCGCTTGGATGAGCATGAAGCCCGAGGGCATGCAGTGCTCGTTCGCGAAGTTCTTCACGATAGAGCAGATGAACGCCCTTGTCGAGCGCGTCAACGCCAAAACGGGCGATATCGTGTTTTTCATCGCGGACGCGAAGGATGTTACGGCCTGCACGGCCCTCGGCGCGCTGCGCCTCGAGGTGGGCAGGCGGCTCTCTCTTGCGGACGATAAAAAGTTTGAACTTCTCTGGGTGGTGGATTTCCCGCTCCTCGAGTACGACGAGGAAGAAAAACGCTTTGTGGCCATGCACCATCCGTTCACGAGCCCCAAGGACGAGGATTTGGCGCTCATGGATACCGACCCCTCCAAGGTGCGCGCCAAGGCGTACGATATGGTGCTCAACGGCAACGAGATCGGCGGCGGCTCCATCCGCATCCATTCCTCGGAGCTGCAGGAGAAGATGTTCCGCACACTCGGCTTTTCTAAGGAGCAGGCGTGGGCGCGCTTCGGCTTCCTGATGGAGGCGTTCAAGTACGGCACGCCCCCGCACGGCGGCATGGCGTTCGGCCTCGACAGGCTCGTGATGCTCATCGCGGGCACCAACAACATCCGCGACGTGATCGCCTTCCCCAAGGTGCAGACCGCCGCGTGCCTCATGACCGACGCGCCGGATACGGTGGACGATAAGCAGCTCAGGGAGCTCCACATCCGCACCGAGGAATAGGCGTGTTTACCTAACGAACCGCTGCGGCCCGCGCCGCGGAACCTATAGAAAAAGCAAAGATAAGGGAGGAACTTTTGATGGCAGACGTGGTACATGTGACCGCGGCCGATTTTGACGCGCAGGTTTTGAAAAGCGAGCTACCCGCGCTGGTGGATTTCTGGGCGCCGTGGTGCGGCCCTTGCCGCATGATCGGCCCCGCGCTCGAGGAGCTTGCCGCGGAATACGACGGCAAGGTGAAGATTTGCAAGGTGAACGTGGACGAGGAGGGCGAGGTCGCTGCCCGCTACGGCGTGCAGAGCATCCCCGCGGTGTTTATGTTCAAGGCCGGGCAGGAGGAGGCCCATTTCGTGGGCGCCCGCCCCAAGCACCTGATCGCGGAGTTCATCAACGAGAATATCTGAAGCAAATCGCCCGTACGGGCTTGGGGGGGAGCGCCAAAAAGGCGTTTCCCCCGTTTTTTATGCCGCGCGCGAAGGCCCTGCGTGAATCGGAAAATTATGCTTTTTCCGCCGTATTTTAACGTTCGCTCAGCTTAAGAATATTTCTTTATCCTTCCCGGCGGCGGTTGAAAACGGCCGCGCCTTACTTTATAATGGTGCCGTTAGCATTCTAACATGGAGGTTTACATGATCCAGTTCGACGTTATCAAAAAAGCCGATCCCGAAATCGCTTCCGCAATGGAGCGCGAGCTCAACCGCCAGCGCGACCATCTGGAGTTGATCGCATCCGAAAACTTCGTGTCCGAGGCTGTGATGGCAGCCCTCGGCAGCCACCTCACCAACAAATACGCCGAGGGCTATCCCGGTAAGCGCTACTACGGCGGCTGCGAGTGCGTGGATGTCGTGGAGGATATCGCCCGCGACCGCGCCAAGGCGCTGTTCGGCGCGGAGCACGCCAACGTACAGCCCCATTCGGGCGCGCAGGCCAACCTCGCGGTGTATTTTTCGCTGCTCGAGTACGGCGATACCATTTTGGGCATGAACCTTTCCCACGGCGGCCACCTCACGCACGGCAGCCCCGTGAACATGTCCGGCAAGTATTATAAAATCGTCCCCTACGGCGTGAGCGAGAAGGACGAGCAGATAGATTACGACCGCTTACGCGAGCTCGCGCTCGAGCATAAGCCGAAGCTCATCGTCGCGGGCGCGAGCGCCTATCCCCGCGCCATCGACTTTAAGCGCATGTCCGAGATCGCAAAAGAGGCGGGTTCGCTTCTCATGGTGGATATGGCGCACATCGCTGGCCTCGTGGCCGCGGGTGAGCATATGAACCCCGTGCCGTATGCGGACGTGGTCACCTCCACTACCCATAAAACGCTGCGCGGGCCGCGCGGCGGGCTCATCCTCTGCCGCGAGGAGCTGGCGAAGTCCATCGACAAGGGCATTTTCCCCGGCACGCAGGGCGGCCCCCTCATGCACACCATCGCCGCCAAGGCCATATGCTTCTTAGAGGCCGCAAGCCCCTCGTTCAAGGCGTACCAGCATCAGGTGGTAATAAACGCGAAAACGCTCGCCAAGGCGCTCGTAAAAGGCGGCGTGCGCCTCGTTTCCGGCGGCACCGATAACCATCTCATGCTTGCGGACCTCACCGCCTCCGGCCGCACCGGCAAGGAGGTCGAGGCGCTCCTCGACCAGGCGAACATCACCGTTAACAAAAACACCATCCCGTTTGAGACCAGAAGCCCCTTCGTCACGAGCGGCATCCGCATCGGCACCCCCGCCGTCACCACGCGCGGCCTGAAGGAAGCGGATATGGAAGTCGTCGGCGAACTTTTGAACGACGTGATCGTCCGCGGCGAGGAAGCCGTACCGCAGGTAAAGGAGCGGGTCGTCGAGATGACGAAGAAATTTCCGCTGTACGAGTGATATCGTTTCCGGCGCAGCAACGGCGCGGTAGATAAAATGGATTTTAGCAGCAAGGCGCATCCGGTCGGCGCGGCCGGATGCGCCTTTTGCGTGTTTGCGCTCAAATCCTTTACAAAAAGGGGGAAGGGGGTTATCCTGACGGCAAAGAAGGTCATAAGCTCGATCCGTACGTTGGCAATATGCCTATATCCGGCTATGGCAATGGAACCTGAAAGCGTGGAGCTTACAGTTCGCGGAGGCACCGGAGAAAAAAGTTTGATGCTTCATGAATCCGGCGCGAATAAACTGGATAAGGAGCGTGATTGTGTGAAGTGGTGGAAAAACCGTTGTGCAAAGCGGGCGATTTATGCAGCCCTTGCTTTTGGTGTGATTTGTTCTCTTGCCGGCTGCCAAAAAAGCAACCTGCCGCAGCCCGATTTTCCGCTGGAGGAGGACGCAATCCTTGCCGCTTTGGAGCAGGCCGGTCTGCCGGGCGTCATTTCCGAATCCGAAACGCGCTCGAGCCACGAAGGGCATATGGCTTATACGCTGCGCGACCCTGCGAAAACTTATGGCGATACGGGTAATAAGGTGGTGACCGCCGGTATTTCCAGCGCGATCACCGAAGGTGAACGCTTTCTAAGCATGATCTTCTTGTCCGCTCCCGATGAACCGGCAACGCTTCCCTTTACGTGGGAGGACTGGAGGCGGCAAATCATATTCACGACGTTGCTCTTTGGCGGCTTTGAGGATGAGGAAGCGGTTTACCGGGCCTTTTCCGATAAGGAGACGCCGGAGGACGAGGAGAGCTTCGGGTGGGAGGCGCAGCTTCCGGGCGGGTATTGCACAGTGAGCTACAATTTAATCGCTTCCAAAGCGACCAGTAGCTTCCCTGACCCAATTGTGAACAGAGCCTCCTATACCGTACGCGTAACCGTCTATGAATCCAAATCCCTCTATCAAAGAATGTACCAAGAGATGATGGACGTGAGAAAGGAAATGGAGCGCAGCCCGGCGCAGACGCCGAATTGAACGGCCCTTATTTGCAATAGCAATCGCCATAAACATATGGGCGGCGCGGTTTGCGCCACCCTTCGCGCGCTTTTTGTCGGCGAAAAAGTTTTGCCTATCGGGGTACAAGCTGTGTTATACTGTACTAAAACCGGCTGGGCGATTCAGGCCGCCGAAGGGGGAAGTTATGGCGAGCGAAAAGAAATTCGCGGTGCTCGTGGATGCGGATAACGTATCCGACAAGTATATCAAGGTGATCCTCGACGAGATCTCGAAGGACGGCATCGCCACCTACAAGCGCATCTACGGCGACTGGACAAAGCCCACCCTCGCCTCGTGGAAAACGGTATTGCTCGATAACTCCATTTTGCCCATCCAGCAGTACAACTACACGACGGGCAAAAACTCCACCGACTCGGCCATGATCATCGACGCGATGGATATTCTCTACTCCGGGCAGGTGGACGGCTTTTGCATCGTTTCGTCCGACAGCGACTTCACGCGCCTCGCCGCGAGGCTTCGCGAATCGGGCATGACGGTGGTGGGCATGGGCGAGAAAAAGACGCCCAAGTCCTTCATTTCCGCGTGCAACATGTTCAAATACCTCGATATCCTCACCGCCGCGGAGCGCAAGGCGGAGGATGTTCGCAAGCAGGCGGAGCGCCGGGCGCAGGAAAAGCAGAAGGAGCAAAAGGAACAAAACGCGCCGCAAAAGGCCGCGCAGAAGGCCGCGCAAAGCGCGCCCAAGGAAGAAGCTCCAAAGCCCTGCGGCCCCGCCGAGACGCCCAAGCCCGAGGGCAGCGAGCCGCAGACCGATATTGAAACCATCAAGGAGGCCATCAAGCTGATCGTTGCCGACAATTCAGACGAGGACGACTGGATGTTCATCGGCACCATCGGCAACCTCCTCGTAAAGCGCTATCCCGATTTCGACGTGAGAAACTTCGGCTACCCGAAGCTCACGTTGTTCATCAAATCCCTCGGCCTTTTCGAGATCAAAAGCGTGCGCACGGGTGAAAACGGCTCGCATCTCATCTACATCAAGCTCAAATGAAAGGTTTTGCGGAGAGCAAACGCATGAAAAAAGCCCTTTCGGCGCTGCTTTGCGCGGCGCTTTTTCTTTCGGGCTGCGCTATGCCCATCGGCCTTGCTCCAACGCCTGCGGCCGAAAGCGCCGCGCCGACGCCCGAAGCGACGCCGACGCCCGCGCCAACGCCAAAGCCCGACGGAGAACCGTATATTTTAATCGCCGACGGCGGGCATCCGCTCGTTTCCTTGGACGAGGCCCCCTATGTTACCGGCAAGGTGGGTTATTATAAGCTCGCCGACGGGATATTCGTTGAAAACAGCTACGGCAATGCTGAAGTACAGGGGGACGGAGCGTTTCGCCTGTTCCTCGGGGATACGGAGGCGCTTTCCTACAACAGCAAGTGCTATGCGAGCTACGCCTTTTGCGATCTCACCGGCGACGGAACGGAGGAGCTGATCCTGTTTCTGACCCCGATCATGTCTAACTTCGTATCGGGCGACCTGCATGTGTTTTCTTTGGGCGATCACCCTGAGGAGCTTCTTTATTTCCGCGGGGAGCCCTCCTTCGGCGACGTGCCCGATATGCCGCTCGCGGGGGAGGGCGCGTACCTTGCGCTTTCCGCTTCCTTCGGCGCGTCGGCGAACGTTTCCACCGAGGATCCGTGTCTATATTACAGCTGCGCGCTTTGCGGGGTGGACGTTTTGTGGGACATGAACCGCCTTTTCTTCCTTCGCCTGACCAACGATATGAACGAATACGAAACCGCTTGCACCTATCTTATTTGGGACGGCGGCTGGCGCGTGGCCGAACAGCGGATCATATTGAGGTAAAACAGGCCTTGTATTCTGTCCTGCCGAACAAAGACCGTCGATTTTCATCGGCGGTCTTTTGCTGCGCTTGGTTCCTTCCGGCGGCTTTGCTTATATTTACCGCATAGGCGTAAACGGCGGCGTCAGTTCAATGCTGCCGGTGAAAAAACGTTTTCGGCCGCACTTGAAACAAGGGCACCGTTCATTGCGGTATGCGCTCAGGACGTATGCCTGTCGGCGTCCTTTGGGGAGGCAAACCGAAACAAGAGCGCGCTTATATCCTTGCGGATGACCTCTTCCAGGGGGAAACGCCCCCTCTGAATCGCCCAGTCGAAAGCTGCGCCGCGAACCACGCGCAAAAGAGAATGGGTGATGTCGTCCGCGTCATAGCTATGGTGCAGCATGCCCGCTTCCTGAGCCCGCTTCACCCATATCTGGTTCCATTTATAATAGGGTCTGTCCTCGTCTTTGGGAAAGGTGTAATTTATATTCCTGCGCAGTTGCAGGCGGAACAATTGGCCGACAACATTAGGCCCCATTTCATAGGCCTTTTCCACCTCGCGGCCGATCAGCCCCCAGATGGCGTCCAAAGGGCTGGCATACCCCCGCTCGATTTCTTCTTTTAGCACATAATCCATCATCTCGGGATACGAATGAAGAAGAACATCCTCCTTATCCCGGAAATAACGATAAAAGTTTCCATTGGAAACGCCGGCATGCTTGCATATTTCCGATATGGATACATCCTCAAAATCCCGCTCCCGAAGCAGGGTCATTGCCCGTTCTATGATCCGTTTTCTTGTTTCTATAGACCGCTGCTGTTGCGGTTCCCAGACGCCGTCCACATTAGCACCCTCCTGTTTCAATGGCTTTATTATATAGTCCCGCACCATAATTGGCAAGCCGGGGCTCTCGCAAGGAGGGCGCGGCCTGACGGATCAGGCTAGCCCGTCACCTCTGATATGCCGCGTTTCGGCGGTATTGACCGCAGCCGATGGATATTGTCCGGCATCAGACGCCCTTCCGTGTATTGATTTCCTTCCGTCTGCACAGATCTTTCACGGCATCCAGGGTAGCTGTCTTTCGTTTATTATTAATTGCTTTTTCTTTTGACGGGCGGCTTTTTGTGCGATATCCCCGACACCGGAGCTTACAAAAAATAAAGAAAAGCCGAAGGCTGTCAAAAAGCCCTGGGGGGTTCGAGGCCGCGGCCCCCGGAGGCCCCCAACCGCCGCCGGCGACATGTGCGGCGGCGGAAAGCCTTGCAGGAACAACCGGCCGCGTCGAAGACGCAGGTTGTTCCTGTGACCCTCAAAAAAGTGCCGCAGGCACTATTTTGATAAGAAAAGCCGAAGGCCCTTTAGATAGGGCCTTCGGCTTTTGCATCCGATGGCTTTCCGGTTTAAATGGACAGCACCGGTTTATACGGCTTCATGTTCTTGCGGGCGCCTTCGTGTTCTGCCCGGCACGCATCTACCACCTGTGGATTTTGCAAAATATCCACGCCGCCCTGGGCAAGCACCTGCGCGGCGTGAACGGCGGCCTTCTGCCCGATGGGGCTGCCCGCAACGGCCACAGTGGCCCAATGGTGCCCGGGTGTGAAGTTCGCCATGCCGTATCCCAACAGTTGACGGTTGGAACCATTTGGCTTACATCTCCCAGATCCGACGAGCCTGGCAACCGGTATTCGGCGCCCACCAGAGGGCGGAGGCCGGTATACAGCAACGGGTTTTTGGGCGGCTCCCCTTTCAGGTGTGTATAAAGTTGATCCGCAAAGTTCCTGTCCTCGTCGGTGTACACGATATCCGGCACCTTGCCCGCCGCCCCATATAGAACCTCGGCCAGCTTGTGGTTGACCAGAAATTCATAGCAGCCGGCGTTGAGAACTGCTTCGTAGCGGGTACCCGTCATAATGGATGCGCCCTTGGCGCAGTCGATAACGCGCTGCACAACGTCGTTATTATTCTCCCGCTTGGAAGAGCGGACAAAGTAGTTGAGTTCGGCGTAGCCCGGGACGATGTTGGCCGCTTCGCCGCCATTGATATAAACATAGTGAATACGCACATCATCCGTAACGTGCTCCCGCAGATAATTGACGCCCACATTCATCAGTTCCGCCGCATCCAAGGCGCTGCGCCCGTCCTGGGGATTGGCTGCGGCGTGGGCTGTTGTTCCATAAAACTTAAACTGCAAATTGGTGCTGGCCAAAGTAGTACCCTCGGATACCATGACCGGCCCGGTAGCGGGATGGTAGGTCAGGCACAGGTCCAGATCGTTAAAGAGGCCCTGGCCCGCCATGTGTACCTTGCCGTCCAGCGTTTCTTCGGCCGGGCAGCCGTAATAGATGATGGTACCCGTAAGGCCCTCGTCCGCCATGGCCAGCTTCAGGGCTGCCGCAGCGCCCGCGCATCCGGCGGCCAGAAGATTGTGGCCGCACCCGTGGCCGGGACCGGGCCGCTCCGACCGGTAGGGCACGCTGTCATTGCCAAGCCCGTTCAGCGCGTCAAGCTCCCCCAATATGCCGATGACCGGTTTGCCGCTGCCATACTTGGCGATCACACAATTGGGTTTTTTACCCCGATTCAGTATATCCAGCTCCGTGACGTCAAACCCGTGAAGGCGCATAAATTCGGCGACCCGCTCACAGGCATAAAACTCCTGCATCGCGGCTTCGGGATGTTCCCAAAGGTCCCGGGAGAGGTCTTTGACTTCCTGATCGTGCTGCTCAAACCACTTGGATATAGACGCATGCATAATTACTGCCTCCTCAGATTAAAATTGTCGCAGAAATGACCGGTACAGTAAATGAATAGACGTCACTTTTGTCTTGATTAGAATTGTAATCCAATGTATTTCCCGTGTCAAGGCCAAATGTGAATTCACCTGTATATATAGCGAAAAACCTTATATTTTTTGTCGAAAACATTCGAATTTGCAATTGACAGGCAACAAGGGCCATGCTAAGATTAGTTCAAATAAATGATATACTCTCACTTTTTGTCGGGCAATCTCACCGAGCATAAACCTCTGTACAATCAAATTTTTCGTTCTGAAAGGCGGTAGCGGCTATGAAAAATCAAATGCAATCCCCACCTAAAACCTATCGATATGCGCTCGTTGTGATAGGCCTGTGCCTAGTGAATATCATCATTTATTTCAACAGCACGGCGATGGCGCTATACTATGCCAGCATATGCAGTGAGTTCGGCTTTGACCGCAGCGCATTGCAGCTTTATTTCACGCTGCTGACCATGGTCTCCACCTTTGCGGCCCCCTTTATTATGAAGCTGGTCTACCCCAAGGTAGGGGCTCGAAACATGATTTTGTTTATGGGCGGTCTCGGCGGCCTCGTGTACATGGCTTTTTCGCTGGGTACCCAGCTTTGGCACTGGTATGCCTTGGCGGTATTGTCCGCCCTGCTCACGGGCTCTTTACCGGGCGCGGTAACCATGGTGATTATCAACCAGTGGTTTATCGAGAAAAAAGGCTTTGTTACAGGCCTGACCACCACCATGGGATCAGCCTTCGGCGTGATCATGGCAGGTATTCTCGGCTCGCTCATCTCACAGAACTGGCGCTACGGCTATCAGCTCAGCGGTGCTATCATCCTGATCTTCTGCGTGATTGCCGGTCTGTTTTTCGTCCGCAGCTCTCCCAAAACCTGTGGCATGACGCCCTATGGGTACGATAAGCTCGCCGGGCAGCAGGGAGGGGATGCAAAAAAAGCGATGATGCTCAGAGGCGTAACCACCAAGATTGCCTTAAGCACTGCGCCTTTCTGGCTTTTGGTAGCCGGTTTTATGTTGCTGGGCTTTACGCTCGCCTTCTCCCAATCCTTTGTTTATTATTTTATGGAGGTAGGTTTCGATCTGGGCACGGCATCCGCCTTTTTGGGCATGTTGTCCGGCAGTATGATTCTATGGAAGTTCGGCCTTGGCTGGCTTTCCGATAAATTGGGCTGTAGGCTGACCTATACCCTGACGCTCCTTGTCACCATCGCCGGCTTCGTGCTTCAGAGCATCAGCGGCGGCGCAAACCAAACCGTCCCCTATATTTTCGTATTCTGCTTTGCCGCCACCACCTCGGCCATGACCACCCTTAACCCCATCATGATCAGAGAGATATTTGGCATGCGGGACTATAGCGGTATCTTCCCGTTAACCGGCATTCCCCTTGGGATTAGCACGGCTGTCTGCGTGGTTATTTGGGGTGTCGTTTACAATGCGACGGGCTCCTACGCGGCAGGGCACTATCTGGCTATTTTAGGCGCCGCCGCGCTATTGGTAGCGATTCAGCTATCTTATAAGGCGGCAGCGAAGGAGTCTTTCCAATCCAAAATGGAGGAAGTGGAGGCCTAAACCCTGCCCCGTCCCGACATTAGGACAAAGCCGCGCGTATAATTTGCGCAGGCATTGGCACATCCGTTAGGATGCAATATTCTCTTGCTCGTACCAAAGAATCCTATTTTATGCGGGTTTCTGAGTTTTCCTTGTGAACACGCGCATGAAGAGCACATAATCCGAACTATGCTGTAAAGACTTGGAATAAACATAGAAAAGGCAAGGTATTGACCTTGCCTTTTCTATGTAGAAATATCGTTTATGCCTTCGATAACAGCGGAATGGGATTATCTTCGCGGGTCAGCGATATAAAAACTCCATATCCCCCCAAGTAGCGGGGATACGCTTGCCGGCCGCCTGCAAACCGTTGCTGTCACCGAAATCCCTCAAGCCCCAAAGGAACAGCCCTCGTCCGTTCCTTTTTTGTATCTTTTTGCGGAAACTTCACAAAATAATTCCGAGTAAATCACTTGGGATTATTGACAGCTTTTTCGGGTTGTGGTAAAGTTGCAATGGAATAAATCCAAGCGGTTTGGTGGGGATTGGAGGCGTGCAAACATGAAGCTGTCTACGCGCGGGCGCTACGGCATCAAGGCCATGGTC
>JAJFTZ010000043.1 GCA_021372675.1 Eubacteriales bacterium | reverse complement strand
ATCCCCTACGCGGAAATACCGCACTTCAAGGCGAGCACCGCCATAGGCCACGCGGGCCGCTTCGTGGCGGGCATGCTCGGCAAAAAGCGCGCGCTTTTGATGCAGGGGCGGCTCCACGTGTACGAGGGCCACAGCATGGAGGAGGTCGCCTATCCCGTGAGGGTCGCGAAGCTTTTGGGCGTCAACAGCATGGTCGTGACCAACGCCGCGGGCGGCGTGAACCTTAGCTTCCACGCGGGGCAGCTCATGGTCGTCAACGACTATTTGAAGTTCACGCTTACGAACCCCCTCGTCGGGCAAAACCTCGAGGAATTCGGTCCGCGCTTCCCCGATATGAGCTATACCTTCGACCGCGAATTCAAACGGCTTTTCCGCGAGGCCGCGAAGGAAAACGGCGATGAGGTCGCGGAGGGCAATTATTTTTACATGACCGGCCCGCAGTACGAAACGCCCGCCGAAATACGCGCCATCCGTATTTTGGGCGGCGACGCCGTGGGTATGAGCACCGTACCCGAGTGCATCGCGGCCAACCACTGCGGCATGCGCATCTTGGGCGTGTCGCTCATTACCAACATGGCCGCGGGCGTGCTGGACCAGCCGCTTTCGGGCGAAGAGGTGATCGAAGCGGCGAACGCCGCGTCCGCGCGCTTTGAAAAGCACATGGTGCGGTTCCTAGAAAAGCTGTAAGGGGGAAGCATGCTCGACACGCTGTTTCAAAACGCCGATATCCTCACCATGGACGATGCGCGGCCAAGCATAAAGGGCGGCTTCGTGGGCGTGAAAAACGGGAAGATCGTTGACGTGGGGCAGGATAGGCCCCTCGAGGATGCGAAGCGAACGATCGACTGCGCGAAAAAGGTACTTATGCCGGGGCTTATCAATACGCACGCGCATACCGCCATGTGCGTGATGCGCGGCTATGCGGACGATTACACCTTGCAGGAATGGCTGTTCGACAAGGTGTTTCCCGTGGAGGCGCGGCTCGATGAACGCGCTGTCGTTGCGGGCGCGCGGTTGGGCTTTGCGGAAATGCTCCGCACGGGCACCACGAGCGTGAGCGACATGTACTACCATCAAACCGCCGTGGCGGAGCTCGCGCTTGCGGCAGGCATACGCGCTTCGCTCTGCAATGCCGCGCTCGCTCTCGGCGGCTTCGATCCGGAAAACGACCGGAGCATGCTGGAAACCCGCGGCCTGATCGCCGATTTTCACGGCGCGGGAAACGGCAGGATCAAGGCGGACGTTTCTTTGCACGCCGAGTACACCTCGCCGCCCGAGGTATGGCGGTATGTGGCGGAGCTTGGGAAAAAGCACGGCCTCAACATGCACGTGCATCTTTCGGAAACCAAAAAGGAGCATGACGATTGCGTGGCGCGCTGCGGCAAAACGCCCGCGCGGCGCTTTGCGGAAAACGGCGTGTTCGACCTTAAGACCATCGCCGCCCACTGCGTATGGGTGAGCGGGGACGACATGGAGCTGCTCGCCAAATACGGCGTGAGCTGCGCGCACAACCCTGTTTCCAACCTCAAGCTCGCGAGCGGCGTCGCGCCCGTAAGGGAAATGCTCGCGCGCGGGGTGAACGTATCGCTCGGCACGGACGGCTGCTGCTCCAACAACACGCACGACCTGTTCGAGGAGATAAAGCTTGCGGCGCTCCTCGCGAAGGGAACCTCCCTCGACCCCACCGCCATGCCCGCTTACGAGGCGCTTAAACTCGCCACCGTCAACGGCGCGCGCGCGCAGGGCCGCGAAAACGAGGTGGGGCGTATCGCGGAGGGAATGGAGGCGGATATCATACTGGTCGATCTCGATTCCCCCATGACGCGGCCTTTTTACAGCCCCGAAAGCGCCGTCGTATTTAGCGCCACGGGCGAGCGCGTATGCCTCACGATGGTGCAGGGGAAGGTGCTTTACGAAAACGGGGAATTTGCGACCATCGACATCGAAAGGGCTTACGACGAGGTGGAGCGCTACGCCGTAAAGCTTGTGCTGGGTTGATTTACTTTTTAATTTAAGGGATGAAAGCTATGGAAACGCATACCGTTTACGTGCTGCTCTCGCGTACCCATACGGGCATCGGCAGGCTTATACGCCTCTTTATGCGTGGAAGGTACAACCATGTGGCTCTCTCGCTCGACGAAACGCTTCTCGAGTTGTACTCGTTTGCGCGGCTGCACATCGACGCGCCGCTGGCGGGCGGTTTCTTGCGCGAAACGCCCGCGCATTATCTGTACGGCGGAACCGACGCCGAGATCAAGCTTTTCGCCGTGGAGATGACGGAGGCGCGCTACGGCGCGTTCCGGCTCGAGCTCGCGCGCTTTTTAAACGACCCGCGGCATATGATCTACAATTTGCTCGACGCGCTGTTTCTCCCGTTCGGGAAGCGCAAGCGCATTTCCGACGCGCACACCTGCGTTTCCTTCGCGGCGCACATGCTCGATATGGAGGGCGTAAACGCGGTGATCGACATGGAAAGGGCGCTTCGCGGCAAGGAGATCTACTGCGGCTCGCTCTTAAGGTACCTCGGCGGGACGTACGGCGAGGAGGATTTAAGGCGCGACGAATACTTCGTGCGCCGCGGTTTCTGGGGCGCGGCGAGGGATACGGCGAGCCAGATGAAAAGGTTGTATTATAGGATGAAGGGAAGATAAAAAACGCGGGCCGACGCCTGCGTCGGTCCGCTCTTTTTTACGCCTCCAGGATATCCGCTATCTTTTCCCCCTCGAATGAGAACTCATAAAGCCGCGCGGAGCTGAGCCTTTCGCCCTCCTGCTCGATGAGCCCCATGTAACGCCCGCTTCCGTCCGATACCGGCGGGCGCGCCGCGGCAAAATTTCCCAGGAAATCTTTTATTTCGGCAAACGAAAACTCCTCGTTGAGACCGTCGGTCAAATAGCCGCGCGCCTCTTCCTCGAAGCCCTCGCGCACCGCCTCGCAAAACGATTGCACGAGGTGGAGCCGCGTTTTCGGGTATGCGTAATCGTGCGTGAAAAAGCCGGTTTCCTCCTCGTAGGCCTCGAAGGCGTTTTCCGCGAGCTTATAGCGGGTAGCGCGCTCGTGGCGCTGAAGCGTGTTAAGATACACGATCTGCTCCACCGTTTCCTCCTCCGTGCGCACCGCGTCGGCGGTGATATCGAGCGCGGCGTCGAGGTTTTTATCCAAAAGCAAAAGGCGCGTACGTTTATCCTCGAGCGCGGCCGTCACCTTGAAAAACTGCATACCGCCCGCCGCGAAAGGCGCGAGGCTCCCGCCGTCGCCCTGCCCGAGCGCGTAGGCGGCAAGCGTGCGCCCGCCCTCGTCCACGCTCAGGCGAATTCCGTTTTCGTAGTAGAGCGTAAGCGTGCGGCGGCGCTTCGCCGCCATGTAGTCGAGCGTGTCTATGGTGTGCGGGAAGGGCGTCCGCACGCGCGCCAAAAAGCTGCCCGTCTCCAAAAAAAGCTCGTATACGCCGCCCGGCCACGCGCACACCTTTACGTCGGCCGCGTGCGGCGCGGAGATCGCGCCCGCCTCGAAGCTCAGCTTTCGCGTTACGGGGTAGCGCGATCCCGCGTCCTCCAAGGGCAGCGCGCAGACGTAATAGTCGCCGCTGTCGGATACGGGCATAGCCACGTAGGACATCCGGTCGCATTCGCCGATATACTGGCCGTTCACCTCGATGAGCGCATGCGCGTCCGCGCGTATCACCATGAGCGGTACGGGGCTTGTGTACATAAGAGGTCACCTCGGTCGTTTAATCGGGCGGGTAATATCCGCTCCTACAGGCCGATGGGCGCGCGAAGTACGCCCAATGGCTTGTACCATTCATGTATATGCGCGCGGCCTTACTTTATGCCTCGGCTTTCGTTGCAAAAACGATTCCTTTGGGGTATAATAGCCGCAAGCGTCTATTCTACGTTTATTTTGTGGCCTTCCGCCTCGCCCCTTTGGGGCAACCGGCAGAAATGGCCGATTATACCATGAGCGCTTCGCCTCATGGTATAATGTCATACTAATCGGTACGTTTAGGAGGGTTTCCCCGTGATCAGGCTGAGCGAGTTTTTCAAGGACCCCGCGAAATACGCGGGTGCGGTAGAAGCGGGCGGATGGATTAAGACCGTGCGCGAGAGCAAAAACGTGGGCTTTTTGGAGCTGACGGACGGCTCGTGCTTCAAATCTGTGCAGGTGGTGTTCGAGCAGGACGCCGTGCCCGAGGAGGTAAAGCGCGCGCTTTGCACCGGCTGCGCCGTGTACGTGAAGGGGACTTTAGAGCTTACGCCCGAGGCGAAGCAGCCTTTCGAGATCAAGGCCGATACCCTCGCTATCGCCGCCGCGTGCGCGGCCGATTACCCCTTGCAAAAAAAGCGCCACAGCTTTGAATACCTTAGAACGATCAACCACCTGAGGCCCCGCACCAACGCCTTTATGGCGGCGTTTCGCGTGCGCTCCGTGGCGGCGCAGGCCATCCACCGCTTTTTCGACGACCGCGGCTTCGTGTACGTGCATACGCCCATCCTCACGGGGAGCGACTGCGAGGGCGCGGGCGAAATGTTTCAGGTAACCACTTTGCCGCTCGGCAAGGTGCCCAAGACCGCCTCGGGCGCGGTGGATTACGCGGAGGATTTTTTTCAAAAGCCGGTAAACCTTACCGTAAGCGGCCAGCTTTACGGCGAGGCGTTCGCGCTGGCGTTTCGCGACATCTATACCTTCGGGCCAACGTTCCGCGCGGAAAACTCCTTCACGGCGCGCCATGCGGCCGAATTTTGGATGATCGAGCCGGAGATGGCCTTCTGTGACCTCGCCGGGGATATGGACATCGCCGAGGATATGGTGAAGTACGTCATAAGCACCGTGATGGAGCGCTGCCCGGACGAGCTCGCGTTTTTCAACTCCTTCGTGGACGAGGGACTCCTCGACAGGCTTAAAAACGTGGCGGAAAACGAGTTTGCCCGCATCAGCTACACGGAAGCGGTCGAGCTTTTGGAAAAATCGGGCGAGGCGTTCAAGTACCCGGTGGCGTGGGGCTGCGATTTGCAGACCGAGCACGAGCGCTACATCGCGGAAAAGGTTTTCAAAAAGCCCGTGTTCGTGACCGATTATCCCAAGGATATCAAGGCGTTCTACATGCGCCTCAACGACGACGGCAAAACCGTGGCCGCGTCCGACCTACTGGTTCCGGGCGTGGGCGAGATCATCGGCGGCAGCCAGCGCGAGGAGCGCTACGATAAGCTGATGGCGCGCGTGGAGGAGCTTAAGCTCAACATGGAGGATTACGGCTGGTACCTCGACCTTCGCCGCTACGGCGGCGTGGAGCACGCGGGCTACGGCCTCGGCTTCGAGCGCCTGCTCATGTACCTCACCGGCATGGCGAATATCCGCGATGTGCTCCCGTTTCCGCGCACGGCGGGAAGTCTCGATATATAAAATATATAAAATAAAGAGGTTTCGCCTGCTACGAAACCTCGGGGTTCTAAAAAGGCGTCATTGGCGCCTTTTTTGCCCCTTTTGGGGACACCGAATCCGCTGCCGGGGCGCGCATCCGAATGTATTCATATCTTGTGCATGCCGCGACAGCCTCATAAAGTTTTTTTCAAAAGCATAACAATACATATAAAAAACCAAAGCAGGATGAAATCGCCGCTTTGGTTTTTTATTGCCCCACCGCGTATGGATCGCCGCGCCGGGCGATAATTGGGCGGGGGAGCGATCATAGGTATATGGATGGAAATGTCGGGAAATAATAGCAACAACATGAAACTAGGGGGCCATACATAGCATGAATCAGGCAAATGAAACGCGCGCCGCCCATGCGGGCTGGAAGACGGAGGAGGAGAGCTTGCTCTTCAAGGAAGTGGAGTGCGGCCGCGAAAGCGGGAGGCCGCTCAAGGCGGTGTTCGACGCCGTGGCGAAAAAGACCGGGCGCCGTCCCAACAGCATCCGAAACTATTACTATTTTAAGATCAAGCAGGACGAAAGCCGCGCCGCGTGCGCGGCGCACTGCACGGCCTTCGTGCCCTTTACGGAAGAGGAGATACGCTCGCTTCTAAGCACGGTGCTTACCGAGCAAAGTAAGGGCGTATCGGTGCGCGCCTGCACGCTCCAAATGGGGGGCGGGGATAACAAGGCTATGCTCCGCTACCAAAACAAGTACCGTTCGCTTATCAAAAACAACCCCGAGCTTGTGCACGAGGTGGTGGCGGAGCTTAGGGCGCAGGGGCTCCGCGTGGCCGACCCCTGCGGCGAAACGCCCGCCGCGCGCCGCGCCGGGCGCCCCAGGAAAAGCGCCATCAACCTTGTGGACGTGATGAGCACCGTGGTCAACGATCTCGATAAGGTGGAGGGCCTCGACGTGGTGGCCTTCTTCGAAAGCTTGGGCACGCTCGCCATCAGCGCCGCCAAGGGCGCGGGGCGCGGCAGCGTTGAAACGGCGGAAAGCGGCGAGGCCGAGCTCACGCGCGTGCGCGAGCAAAACGCGGAGCTTCGCGCGCAGCTCAAGTCGCAGCAAAACGAGCTTTCGGCGCAGCGCGAAAGGTTCAACGCGCTCCTTTCGCTCCACCGCCAGCTTATGAACGTGAACCGTGAGTTTTTGGGCATGACGGGCGTTGTGAAGATGTCGTCGCTCTCCGCCTACATCAAGGACCTCTCCCGCAACGTGGAGGACTGCGAACGGCTTTTGCCGGAATACGTATTGTAAGCCATCTTAACTTTAAAAGGAGCGTGTGCGGCAAGGGCCGCGCACGCTCCTTTTCTATTGCGGAACACAATTATATTTTGTGCATGGTAGGCTTCATCTTCTCGTACGTCGCGACGTAGCGGATGCCCGCCGCGCGCAAAAGCCCGTATGCCTCATCAAAGCGCTTGGCCACGCGGCCGGGATTATGCGCGTCGCTGCCCACGGTCACGAACTCGCCGCCGAGCTCGCGAAAGCGCGTAAACACGTCCAAGCCCCACGGCGCGTCGGTTTTCCACGCCGAGGTGTTGAGCTCGAGCGTTTTCCCGTTTTGTATGAGGTAGGTAAAGATGTCGTCAAACGCATGGGGCGCGAGGGAGAAGGAGATGCCGCGCTCTTGATACGGCGCGTTTTTCGCGACGAAGTCGTAATGCCCCATCGCGCAAAAATACGGGCAGGTGCGTATGACGCGTCTAAGCCCCTCGAGGTAATCGCAATACGCCTCGTCCCGCGTTCTTCCTTCGAAGAACTCGGAGTAATATACGTTCAGGCCGCGAAGCATATGGAGCGAGCCGATCACAAAGTCGAGCTCGGCGCTTTTGATGTGTTCGTACGCGGCCTCCGAGCACGCCGCATCGGCAAGCGCCACCTCGGCGCCGCGCCTCACCGTAAGGCCGGGATAAAGCGGCGTAAGCGAATCGAGCTCGCGGCGGAGCGCGTTTAGATCCGCGGGTTCAAAACGCGGCCCCCCGTTTACGAGAAGGTCGAAATCCACATGGTCGGTAAAGCAGAGCCCCTTAAGGCCGGCCTTCACCGCGGCGTCGAGCTGAGAAGCGACCGGCTCGTGGCAATCTGCGGAATAGTGGGTGTGCACATGATAATCAAACATAAGCCAGATGATAGCACCGAAACGGTAAAAAGTCAAACGGGCGCGTTCTTGACTTCCGCATGTTCTTCCCCTATAATCGAATCCATACAGGCGTTGATGCGAAACAGTAGAAGGCAGCGCGCTTTTTAGAGAGCCGCCGGCCGGTGCGAGGCGGTAAGCAAGCCCTTCGAAGCTCGTCGCGGAGCCCCGTGGGTGAAAGGAAGTAACCTGCGGCGTTTCCCCGCGTTAAGGGGTTTGAGCGGGCGCATTGCGCCAAAAAGAGTGGTACCGCGGAAGTCGGCTTTCGTCTCTTTCCATAAGGGGACGAGGGCCTATTTTTATAGTTCAGGAGGCGTTTTCCATGTTGGAACGTTACGACCATGCCTCGATCGAGGCGAAATGGCAGAAAATTTGGGAGGACGCGCATTGCTTCGAGGCAAGCTGCGACCACACGAAGCCCAAATATTTTCCGCTGATCGAGTTCCCGTATCCCTCGGGGGACGGGCTTCACGTGGGGCATCCGCGCTCCAACACCGCGCTCGATATCATCGCGCGAAAAAGGCGCATGGAGGGCTTTAACGTGCTTTACCCCATCGGGTACGACGCGTTCGGCCTGCCCACGGAAAACTACGCCATCAAAACGGGCGTCCACCCGCGCGTCGTCACGGAGCGCAACGTGGAGCGCTTTCGGAGCCAGCTCAAGCGCATGGGCTTCTCGTTCGATTACTCGCGCGAGGTCAACACCACCGATCCTTCTTATTATAAGTGGACGCAGTGGATCTTTTTAAAGCTCTATGAGCACGGCCTCGCATACAAGGCGGAGATTCCCATCAACTTCTGCACCTCCTGCAAGGTGGGCCTCGCCAACGAGGAGGTCGTAAACGGCGTGTGCGAGCGCTGCGGCGGCGAGGTGGTGCAGCGCGTAAGGAGCCAGTGGATGCTGAAAATCACCGCCTACGCGCAGCGGCTTATCGACGACCTCGACACGGTGGATTTTGTGGAGCGCGTCAAGACCCAGCAGCGCAACTGGATAGGGAGGAGCGAGGGCGCGCAGGTGCGCTTCGCCTTAAGCTGCGGCGGCGAGCCGCTTTCCATCTTCACCACCCGCGCGGATACGATGTTCGGCGCGACGTACATGGTCATATCCCCCGAGCACCCCATGCTCGGGCGCTGCGCCGCCGGGATCGAAAACATGGACGAGATACGCGCCTATCAGGCGGCGGCCGCGAAGAAGAGCGAATTTGAACGCTCCGAGCTCGCCAAGGAAAAAACGGGCGTATGCATTGCGGGCATTACGGCGATCAACCCCGCCAACGGCGCGAACATCCCCATCTACGTTTCCGATTACGTTTTGATGAGCTACGGCACGGGCGCCATCATGGCGGTGCCGGGCCACGATACGCGCGACTTCGAGTTTGCGAAGGCCTTTTCGCTCCCCATCGTGGAGGTGGTGGCGGGCGGCAACGTGGCGGAGGCCCCGTATACCGATTGCGAACGCGGCAAAATGGTCAACTCCGGGTTTTTGAACGGGCTCGAGGTATCAGCGGCCATCGAAAAAATGGTCGCGTGGCTCGAGGAAAAGGGCTTAGGCGAGCGCATGGTAAATTACAAGCTGCGCGACTGGGTGTTCTCCCGCCAGCGCTACTGGGGCGAGCCCATCCCTCTCGTACATTGCGAAAGCTGCGGCTGGGTGCCGCTCCCCTACGACCAGCTGCCCCTTACGCTCCCCGAGATCGACGATTACGCGCCCGGCGACGACGGCTCCTCCGCGCTCGCGCGCGCGGCGGACTGGGTAAAAACGACCTGCCCCAAGTGCGGCGGCGCCGCCAAACGCGAAACCGATACCATGCCCAACTGGGCGGGCAGCAGCTGGTATTTCCTGCGCTATGCCGACCCCGGTAACGATAAGGAGCTCGCCTCCCGCGAGGCGCTCGATTACTGGATGCCGGTGGACTGGTACAACGGCGGCATGGAGCATACCACGCTGCACCTGTTGTACTCCCGCTTCTGGCATAAATTCCTTTACGACATCGGCATCGTGCCTACGCCGGAGCCCTACATGAAGCGCACCAGCCACGGCATGGTGCTCGGCGTGAACGGCGAGAAGATGAGCAAAAGCCGCGGGAATGTCATCAATCCCGACGCGGTGGTGGAGGAGCTAGGCGCGGACTCCCTGCGCCTGTACGAAATGTTCATGGGCGCGTTTGACCAGCCCATCCCGTGGAGCCTCACGGGCGCGCCGGGCTGCCGCCGCTTCCTCGAACGCGTATGGCGCATGCAGGATATGATTGTTCCGGGCGAAGGCGTCCGCGGCGAAATGAAGGCCGCCGTGCATGGCTGCATCAAGAAGGTAACTGAAGACTACGAGCGCATGAAGTACAACACGGCCATCGCGGCCATGATGTCGCTCGTGAACGACCTCTACGCCGCAAACGGCGTTACGCGCGAGGAGCTTCATACGCTTATCGCCATTCTTTCGCCCGCCGCGCCGCACATCTGCGAGGAGATCAACGAGCGCTTGGGCTTTAAAACGCGCCTCTACGAGACCCCTTGGCCCAAGTACGACGAAGGCGCGCTCCAAAAAGCGGAGCTCGAGTACGGCGTGCAGGTGAATGGCAAAATACGCGCGCGCATCTCTTTGGGCGCGGAGCTTTCCTCCGCCGAGGTGGAGCGGGCGGCGCTCGAAAACGACGAGATCAAGCCCTTTTTGGAGGGCAAAACGGTGCGCAAGGTGATCGTGGTGAAAAATATCGTCAACGTGGTGGTCGGCTGACCCGCGTTGAAACGGGCATAAAAATGCTTGCAATTCCGTTTCAGGTGCGATAAAGTAATAAGGGCTCCCTTTCTGTAATCTATGCGAACGCCTCCCTTGAACAAGGAGACGTTCGCTTTATTTTGTATTTTAGGAGGCGTTTATGACAAAATTCGTATTCATCACGGGCGGAGTGGTATCGAGCCTGGGCAAGGGCATTACGGCGGCGGGGCTTGGACGGCTTTTGAAAAGCCGCGGCTACAGCGTTTCCGTGTGCAAGCTCGACCCTTATCTGAACGTTGATCCGGGTACGATGAACCCCTACCAGCACGGCGAGGTGTACGTGACCGACGACGGCGCGGAGACCGACCTCGACGTGGGGCATTACGAGCGCTTCATCGACGTGGCGTTGAGCCGCGTCAACAACGCTACCTCCGGCCAGATTTATAAAACCGTGATCGAGCGCGAGCGCCGCGGCGGCTATGCGGGCGGCACCGTGCAGATCGTGCCGCACATCACCAACGAGATACGCGACCGCGTCCTTCGCGCCGCCAAGGCCACCAACCCCGACGTTTTGATCGTGGAGATCGGCGGCACCGTGGGCGATATCGAGGGCCAGCCCTTTCTCGAGGCCATCCGCCAAATGCGCTGGAGCGAGGGCGCGCAAAGCTGCGCCTTCATCCATGTGACGCTCGTGCCCTACATCGGCGCGGCGGGCGAGCTGAAATCGAAGCCTACGCAGCACAGCGTGAAGGAGCTTCTCTCCATCGGCATACAGCCCGATATCATCGTGTGCCGCGCGGAGCGCCACATCGGCGACGACATACGCTCCAAGATCGCGCAGTTCTGCAACGTGGAGCCGGATTGCGTCATAGAAAACCTCTCCGAGGCGTCCCTTTACGCCGTGCCGCTCATGCTCGAGCAAAACGGTCTTTGCAGGGTGGTGCTGCGCAAGCTCGGCCTCGAGCAGCGCGAGCCGCAGCTCGACGCGTGGCGTTCCATGGTGCAGGGCGAACTCGAGCCCGTGGCCGAGTGCTCCATCGCCATCGTGGGTAAATACGTGCGCCTCAAGGACGCGTATCTGAGCATTGCGGAATCCCTCAAGCACGCGGGCATCGCAAACCGTGCGCGCGTAAACATCAAATACATCGATGCCGAGGAGATCGACGCCGGCAACGCCAAGGAGCTTCTAAAGGATGTGCAGGGCGTTCTGGTACCGGGCGGCTTCGGCGAGCGCGGCCTTAGCGGTAAAATCGAAGCCATCCGCTACGCGCGCACGCAAAAGCTTCCGTTCTTCGGCATCTGCCTCGGCATGCAGATGGCCGCCGTCGAGTTCACCCGCAACGTGTTAGGCTTTGCGGATGCAAACACCACCGAGGCGGATAAGGATACCGCGCACCCCGTCATCGACATCATGCCCGATCAGCGTAAAAACGTGGCGGACAACCTCGGCGGCACCCAGCGTTTAGGCGCCTACGCGTGCGCCCTCCGCGAGGGCAGCCTTTCGCGCGCGCTCTATGGCAAGGCCGAAACGCAGGAGCGCCACCGCCACCGCTATGAGTTTAACAACGCCTACATCGAGTCCTTCGAGGCGCACGGAATGCGCGTCGCGGGCGTCAACGAGGAAAGAAACCTTGTGGAGATCATCGAGCTCAAAGGTCACCCCTTCTTCGTGGGCGTTCAGTTCCACCCCGAGTTTAAATCCCGCCCCGACAGCGCGCATCCGCTGTTCACCGGCTTCGTCGCCGCCGCGCTTGGGAAATAGGGGGACGGTTACTTTTCTTGAAAGAAAAGTAACCAAAAGAACTTTATAATTAAAATATAGACTTGCTTTGCATAGAAAATGCGCCCGGACGACGGGCGCATTTTGCGTGGGATTGGCGTTATGAAGCGATGATTGTACCGTAGGGGCGGATTGTCAACTCCCCTCCTTGGAGGGGTGGCGCGAAGCGCCGGGGTGGTTGCTCCTTGCAGGGGCCGACGCCTTCGATGCCCAGAGGCTAGTGCACGGCCCGCATAGCTGCACAAAAAAACGCGCCGCGCGGAAACCATCCGCGCGGCGCGACTTTTAAATGAAAGCTCTTTTAATCGTCGTTATCTTCCGCCTTTTTCGCGGTCGCCTTGTTCAAAAGCACCACGAAGCCCCATATCACGATGAATATGGTGAAGATGCCGGCAAGGCCGATCGCGGAAATTTCCAGAGCGGTCGCCGTGTTCTTCATGGCAAGCTCGGAAAACGGCTTAATGGTTTCAGCTGCGAGTGCGAACATATGCTAACCTCCTATCGGTCACTTAAGGTTGAGAACGATGCTCATGAGGATGCCGCCCGCCAGCACGGAGGCGATCTGGCCGCTTACGTTCGCGCCCGCCGCGTGCATGAGCAGGAAGTTGTACGGGTCCTCCTTGAGGCCCATCTTATGTATCACGCGGGACGACATCGGGAACGCCGAAATGCCCGCCGCGCCAATCATGGGGTTCATTTTGTTCTTGAGGAACAGGTTGAGGAATTTTGCAAACAGCACGCCGCCGATGGTGTCGAAAATGAACGCCACAAGGCCGAGCGCGAGGATCAGGAAGGTCTGCCACGTCACGAACTTGTCCGCCTGCATGCTCAGCGCTACGGTGAACCCGAGGAAAAGCGTGATGAGGTTTGCCAAGGCGTTCTGCGCGGTATCGCTGAGGCTGTTGAGCACGCCGCACTCGCGGATCAGGTTGCCGAACATGAGAAAGCCTATTAGCTGCGCGGATTCGGGAGCGATCGCGCCTGCGATGACGGTCACAAAAATGGGGAAGAGGATTTTCGTCGTTTTGGTGACCGCCTTGGGGTTATATTCCATGCGGATGAGGCGCTCTTTTTTGGTGGTCACGAGCCGTATGAACGGCGGCTGTATGATGGGCACTAGCGCCATATACGAGTACGCCGCCACCATGATCGCGCCGAGGTAATTCGAACCGAGCTTCGTAGCCGCAACGATGGAGGTGGGGCCGTCCGCCGCGCCGATGATGGCGGTGGCCGCCGCGTCCTTGAGCTCGAAGCCGAACAGAGAGGCGAGGATCAGCGTAAAGAAGATGCCGAACTGCGCCGCCGCGCCGAAAAACATCATCTTGGGGTTGGCGAGCAAGGGCCCGAAATCCATCATCGCGCCGATGCCGATGAACAGGAGCAGCGGGAAAAGCTCGCTCGAGATACCCGCTTTGAACAGCGTCTCAATCGCATCGGTGTTGACGCCCGGCAGGTTCACGAGGATTGCGCCGAAGCCCATGGGGAGGAGCAGCGAGGGCTCCATCTCCTTTACGATGGCCAAAAAGATCAAAACCGCGCCGATCAGGATCATAAGGCCCTGCCCCCAGGTGAAGCCTAAAACATTGCCGAACAGATTGCCAAGCTGGGTTAGAAAATCCAAGATGTACTCACCCCTCGTAAAAGTATGATGGGTGGCATTTCACGGCATTTTTCGCATAGAAAACCGCTTCCTCCCACAAATACATTATAAGACAAACTTATTCCCGCTGTAAACAGTCTTCTGCGTTTTTCGATAGAAAATGCGCGGAAATTTTTGATTTACCGCATGGTGACGCGCTTTTTGCGTTTTGCCATAAAAATCCTTCCGTGCGGCGCGTCCCCTTTGTTTTTTCAATGCGGCGCGGCGAGAGGCGCACGGCGCGCGCCTTTTTTGCGCACCGTTTATGCCGTTGAAACCAAACAAACGTTCTGATATAATTCTCATTGTAGAGGAAGTGGGCCAACCATTTCCTTTTTTATATCGGCAATGCCGGCCGCAACGGCATGCGCGGCGCGGCCGGGAACGCTTCCCGGCCGCGCCGTTTTAGAAAAAGGAGGAGCCATGTTCAAAGACGGGATGGAGCCGAGGCCGTTAGGCGCTCTAAGGTCCGCGGCGCGCGCCCGCGCGGAAAAAAGCGCCGCGCCTTTCGACCCGGCCGCGGCGGTGGGCGAAAAGCTCATTCAAAATCTGGCGGCTTCGCTCGGCGTCGGCGCCGAGGAGGCCGCCGCGCTTTTGGTTTCGTCCGAGCCCGACGGGCTCAGGGGGCTTTCCGAGCGCGCAGCAAACGAGCTTTACCGCCTGAAAAAGGAAAACACACTCTCGGGCGAGCCGGAGGACTATGTGAACGACGAGGAATTTCTCGCGCTGCTGCGCGAACTCCCCCCCGCGGCGGCGCTTCGCGTGTATGCCGCGCAAAAAAGCGCCGCGGAGGCGCGCGGGGCGCTTGCAGGCGCGCGCGAGGAGGGTGCGCGCGACCTTATGGAAAAGCTCGCCGCCCGAAAATCCCTGCCCGTTCCGCTCAAGCAAGCCGCGCTTTCCGCGCCGGAAACGGACTATATGAGCATGTCGAGCGAGCAGTTTCGCGCGCTCAAAAACCAACTTGCCCGCGACGCGCGTCAAAACCGCGGCGCGAGGTAAAAAACGGAAAGGATGAAATCTATGACGAATACCACCGTAAACATCAATACCCCCTCGGGCTTCGACAAGACCTTTTACGACAGGCAGCTTCTTGAAAGCGCCAGAACGCGCTTCGTGCACGCCAAGTTCGGCCAGCTTCGCCCCATACCGCTCCACAGCGGCAAAAGGGTGCAGTTTCGCCGCTGGAACCTGTTCGACCCGGATACCGCGGGGCTTGCCCTCGCCGAGGGTGTGACCCCCACGGGCCAGTCCCTCTCGCAGACCGAGGTGGAGGCTTCGGTCAGCCAGTACGGCGCGTACGTGGAGATCAGCGACCTCGTGGATATGACGAGCTACGACACGGTCGTAGGCGACAGCGCGGAGCTTTTGGGCGAGCAGCTCGGTACGGTGATCGAGTGGGTCACACGCGACGCCATGTGCGCGGGCAACAACGTGCAGCGCCCCAACGGCAAGACCGCGCGCGCCTCCGTCGCCGCCGCCGATAAGCTCACCGTTTCCGAGATACGCCGCGCGGTGCGCACCCTCAAGCGCGCCAAGGCGCGGCCCTTCTCCGACAACGGCAGAAAGCCGCATTTCGTGTGCATCTGCTCGCCGGAGGCCACCTACGATCTGCAAAACGACACCCTCTGGCAGGATGTTTCCAAATACTCCAATGCCGAGCTCATCTACAGCGGCGAGATCGGCCGCCTGTTCGGCGTTGTGTTCGTGGAGAGCACCGAGGCGAAGATTTTCCGCCAGAGCGTTTTAAACAGGGTAAAGACCGCCACCACGAACGCGGCCGCGTTCACCCTCAAAAACGCGCCGACCGAAGCGGAGTCCGCTTACCTCAAAACGGCGGGCAATCCCATCGAGATAGATGGCTCGTCCCACACGCTTGCGGGCTTCGACGAGGAGAGCCTTATCGTTACCCTCTCCGCGCCCGCCAGCCTCGCGGCCGACGCCATCGTATATAGCCTCGACGCGGGCGCGCCCGATGCCGCCACCAGGGCCGCCATGGATGTGCACGCCACCCTCGTGTTTGGCAAGGACGCCTACGGCGTAGTCGATATCGAGGGGAAGGGCGCGATGCAGACCATCGTCAAGCCCCACGGTTCCGCCGGCTCGGGCGACCCGCTTGACCAGCGCGCCACCGTGGGCGCGAAGGCGCCCGCCTACGCCGCCGTGATCCTCAACGACCTGTGGCTCGTACGCATTGAACATGCGGTAAGCGCGTAGGCGCTCGCATCCGCTCGCTTTCGCCGAAGTGTCATTTGACACTTCGGCGAGACTTACACGGTTTGCCTAAAATGCTTTGCATTTGCGGACGGCAAACCGTGAAGGGAGCGAAAACCTTCGGTTTTCATCCGTTTTGACGCGCATGTCGTCAAAGCCGGAATAGAACCTCCGGAGGGTTGTGACCCTCCGGACCACCCGTAGGGAACGGTCTTGACCGTTCCGCATGGGAACGCAAAAAAGACATTACCGTTGTCGGGGCCGACGAAAGGTGTCGGCCCGCAACGCATAAAGGAGAAGCACCATGAACTATTTAAGCGATCTCGAAATCGATAAAATCGCCGGGGAGACCGGCGAAAGCCTCGCGCGCGAGGAGCGCGTCACCGTGGTTATCGCCGACCCCACCGGCACGGGGCTGCCATGGGAGGGCGGCATCAACGGCCACTTTCTGCGCATAAGGCGCGGGGTGAACGTTTCCATCCCCAAGAGCGTGGCGGAGCTGATCCGCCAGAACGAGCGCGTCACCGTGCTCGGCGCGGCCCTCGTAAGTCCCTATAAAAACGGCAGGGGCAAGAAGCTCGGAGGCGAAGTATGACGCTCAACGACATCATCGTGTCAGCGCTCGCGCAGCTCGACCGCGGGCACGACGCGCAAAGCCTCGACGCCTGGCGCGATAAGCTCACGCGCTTCGCGAACGACGCCGTGCTCGACCTTGCGGAGGCGTTCCGCCTTCGCCGCACGGAAGCGGTCGAGCACGAAAACGGGCTGTTCCCTTTGGGCGGTCTCTCGCACGCGTGCCTGAGCGTACTCAATATTTCGCAAAACGGAAAAAAGCTCGCATATTCCTTTTCCGAGGCGGGCGACTGCGTTTACGCGCGAAACGCCGACCCGGAGGAGCTCTATGTTTGCTACCGTTTCGCCCCCAAGCCCGTGAGTGCGCCTACCGATGTGCCCGAGGTGCCCGCATGGTGCCACGGGCTTATCGTCATCTACGTGGTGGGGCGCGAGCGCGCGTCGGGCGAGGTGGATCTGCAGCGCGGCGGCAACGTGTATTTTCAGATGTACGAGGCCGGTAAGCGCCGCATTCGCCCGCACCCGGGTGACGGCGAGGCGTACCGCATCGTGAACAGGTGGTGAGCGTATGCCGCGCATGCTCTACAAGATCAACGAGTTTTTCGGGCTCGATCAGTCGGCCTCGGAAAACGGCATAGCGGGCGGCATGAGCCCGGACGCGTGCAATATGGATACCGCGGACGGCGCCTTAAGGGTCGCCAAGGGGTTTATGCCCCATATCGAGGCGCCGGTACCGGGCACGGATGTCCCGCACCGGCTCTTTTTGTACCGCTCCGCGAGCGACGAGCAGTTTTTGGCGCTCGCGGGGCAATCGCTTTACGCCTACCGCGCGGGCGCGTGGGCAAAGGTCTACGAGTACGAAGGGACGCTCGAAAACTTCCGCTTTTGCGCCGTGCAGGCGCAGATCGGGACGACGGATTACCTCATCGTCGGTTGCGGCGAAAAACAGCTTATCAAGTACGACGGGAGCGCCGCGACGCTTTTCGGGAGTGCCGCGGGCGTATCGGATCTGCCGGTGCTCCACCTTGCCGCCTACAAGGGGAGGCTTTTTTCCGCGGGCGACCCAAGCAACAAAAACCGCCTCTACTGGTCGCAGCTCCCCGGGAACGGGCGCACCATCGAAAGCTGGGCGCCTGCGGCTTCGTCGCCCAACGTGGAGGGTGGCTACGCGGAGGTAGGGAACGACGGGAGCGACCCCATCACCGGCATTCTCGCGCTGTCGAATCAGCTTTTGATCTTCAAGCGCAGGAGCATGTTCCGGCTCATCGGAGAAAAGCCCGGCAACTTCACCATCGAAAGCGTGGACGCGGTGGCGGAGTACGCCGCGCATACCGCGCTCGTGCGCGTGGCGGACGCGGTGTACTATCTCACAGACGCCGGGCTTTCCGCCTTCAACGGCGTGACGGCGCGCACATTGGCGGACGCGCGGCGCATTAAAACCTTCTTAAGCGGCGCGGACGTTTCGGACGCAAGGGGCGTGCTCGCGCGGGATAAGCTCCTGTTCGCCGTAAAGGAAAACGGCGAAAGCGCCATCGTGGAGTACGACCTGATGCGCCGCGCCTACATGCTGCGGCGCGGCTTTACCGCCTACGACCTATGCGCCCGCGATGGGGCGGCCTACCTCATCGACGGGAATAGGCTCGTGTGCAAATTCGATACGGGCGACAGCTACAACGGCCTGCCCATACGCGCGTGGTGGCGCACGCCGAGCACCGATCTTTACGAGAAAGGCGCGGTCAAGGCCATGCGCCAGCTTTACCTGCGGGGTGCTGCGGAAACCGAAAACGCCGCGGTGATCGCGGAGGTGACGGTGGGCGGCATGCGCTCCGCGCAAAGGCTCATGCTGCCGCGGGAACAAAGCGACGTGCTGGAGGTGCCCCTTCATAACGAGGGGCGGGTCTTTTCGCTCAAATTTGAAAACGAGGCGGGCGGACGCTTTTCGCTCTTAGGCGGCGTGGAGCTTGCGTTCGAGCAGTGGAGAAGGGTGGAATAGCCATGTTCGATATGCGCGCGCTTTACTACATCGTGCTCGGTGCGGGGGGGTCCGCGCCCGCGCGGGAGGAAGAAGAGGCCGTGAAGGCAAACGAAAACTGCCTCAATCAAAACTTTACCATTCTGGCGCAGAAGCTCGCGGAGCTCGAGGAGCGGCTTTCGCTTCTCGAGGCAAAGAGCTAGGCCGCCGGTCAAGGAGGAAAAACTATGGCAAGCTATTATCTCTCCGGCTACGAGCCGCCCTCGGGCGTGACGGGCCGGGAGGACGTGAAGGAATACCAAAAGCGCCTCGGCGTTACGGCGGACGGCATATGGGGCCCGAAAACGCAGGCCGCCTACGAACAAAGCCAGACGTCAACGCAAAAAAGCGCAAACGCCACGGACTACGAGGATTATTACGCGCTCGCGATGCGCTATGTGGAACCGGAGACGGTAAAGGTCGCCGCGTTTTCTACGGACGAGCTCAAAAAGGAGCTGCAAGGCTACATGCGCCCGATGGTGGATCAATCCATCGCGCGGCGGAGGGAGGCGGGGGAGACGTCTAACGCCGAGCTCGATGCGGATGCCTACTCGCGCGGCATGGGGCAGTCCACCTACCTTTCCTCCATGAAGGAGAGGGAGAACGACGACGTTGCAAGCGATATCTCCATGTTAGAGGCGCAGTACGGCGCCGCGCTCGCGGAAAAGCTGTACGCGGCGATGGCGGATTACCAAAACCGTCTTTTTGAGGCGGAAAAGTTCAACGCGCAGCAGAAGATGTCCGCGCAGACGGCCGCGAGGGGGCTCGCATCGGACATGTACGCGGCGTCGCAGGCCGCGCAGGCGGCGCAGATGCAGGCACAGGCGCAGCCGCCGCAGGCGGCGAAAAAAAGCTCGTCCTCGGGCGGCTCGAAGCAGAAGGCGGTTGCGCCCGCCCTTTCGATCGGCGAGATTTATGAGCTGATGGGGGATTTGAGCGAGAACGAGCGCAAAAGTCTGTTCGGCGGGCAGACCGCCTACTGGACGGCCGCCCGCGAGGAGCTCATGGGCTCCGTCTCGGCCGAGGTCTACAGAAAGCTCAAAGAGGAGTTTGAGCCGAGGGCGGCGGTTTCCACGCCGAAGGCCGGCGGGGGCGGGTCGAGCGCAAATTATGTAAAATGAACATATATATGCAGTGTACTCGGGTACGGAGGCGCGGCGGAAGCATCTTCGCGCCTCCACAACGAAACACTGTGAAATTTGGAGGTAATTACCATGCTCCGTCAATTTATTGAATATTTGAAAAATCAATTGGGCTGCATTTACGTTTGGGGCGCGCAGGGCGAAACGAGCATTACCGAGGCGTGGATCAGAAAGCGCGAAACGAGCGAGAACAACGCGCAGCGCGCTATCGCGCTGTGGAAAAAGCGCGTCGCGGAAAAAAGAAGCTACGTCGCGGCGTTCGACTGCTCCGGGCTCATCGTGCATTTTCTGATGAACAACGGTCTTCTCAAGAGCGACGCGAGCTCGCGCGGGCTCTTTGAGATGTGCAGGGAGATCAAAAGCCGCGCGGAGCTCATGCCGGGCGACTTTGTATTCCGTCACAACGGCGTAAAGATACACCACGTGGGCGTCTACATCGGCGACGGTCAGGTGATCGAGGCAAAGGGGAGGGACTACGGTGTGGTGCAGCAGGGCATCGACCAGAGCGGCAAGGGTTACTGGAACCGCTACGGAAGGTTCGAGCCGCTGAGTAAGGACGCCGAGGAGCAGCTGAAAAGCGAATTCCCCGCAGACTATATCTACGGCGGCGCCACCTACGCAAACCTTAGGAAAACAGCCGACAGCAAGGACGACTACAACGTGATCGGCAAGGTCGGCAAGGGGGAAACGGTGCTTGTGCTCAAGCTGGAAAACGGCTGGGCCGACGCCGTGAAAAAAACGGAAAAGAGCTACCTGCGCGGCTTTTGCTACGCCGCGTGGCTCGAGAGAAAATAGGAAAGGAACGAAAGGATTATGTATCTGGGAATCACCGTAAAAACAATACTCGCCGCCATCGGCGGCGTGCTTGTCTATCTGTTCGGCCCATGCGACGCGCTCATCATGGCGCTTGTCGCCGTGGTCGCGCTCGACTATATCACGGGCGTCATGAGCGCGGGTTTCGCGCGCAAGCTCTCGAGCGCCGTGGGCTTTCAGGGGCTTTTAAAAAAGGTGGCGATCTTCGTGCTGGTGGCGCTTGCGTCGCTTTTGGATAAGCTTGTGCCCGCCACCAACGAGGCGGTGCGCGCCTCGGTGTGTATGTTTTACATCGCCAACGAGGGCATTTCTATCCTCGAAAACGTGGGAGAGATGGGCGTACCGCTGCCCAAAATACTAAAGGCTGTGCTCAAGCTGCTGGACGGCGGTAAAAACGCCGACAAGGACGGGGACGCGTAAACGCGCGGCGGGCGGGAGCCACGGGCGGGGCCCCGGGCGTTTCCCCCGCTTTACATAAAGCCGGACGCTTTTCCTTGTTTTGGGGGAAAAGCGTCCGGCGCTTTTTTTATGGAGAAAAACCAACAAAAATGCCTGAAAAGTATTTTTTTATATGAAAACTCAATTCGTGTTAAAAAAAACTTGAAAAATGCCGAATTATGTTGTAGAGCCTCATTTTGTACAACATGGAAGGAGCACCTTGCGATGAAATCGTTCAAGCGAGTTAAGCTCGGGGTAAGATTGATTGCGGCGTTTTTATTGATCGCGATCATCGGCGGCGCCGTTGGCATTGTGGGCATTGTAAACCTGTCGAAACTCGACGAGGAGGACACTTTGCTCTATGAGGAAAATACGCTCGGCATCCTCCACGCAGGCGAGGCGGCGCTCCATTTTCAGGAGGCGCGCTACAGCGCTATGAAGGCGACGATCACGGCCGGGGAAGTTCAGCGCGCCTGCCTTGTCAGCATTGAGCAGTACAGCGCCGCTGTGGAAGTGAACCTCGACCTGTATGAGGAGGGCATCATCACGGAGGAGGATCGCGCCCTGTACGACGCGCTCATGCCGACGTGGGAAAAATACAAGCAGCACCTCAGCGCCGTGGTGAACTTCGTCAAAGGGGGCAAGCCGGATGTCGGGCTTTCCTATCTGCTCAACACCGCGGCTGGGACGGCGGCCAGCCTGCAGGGCGCCTTCGAGAAGCTCAGCGCTTACAACGCGCGCGGCGGCGAGGTGCGCAGCGCGATAAACAACGAGTCGTCGGCCGTATCCATCACCACCATGATCGCCGTGTCGGCCGCGAGCGTGCTGGTAGCCGTCGCTCTGGGTATCACCATGACGGCCGGCATCGTGAAGCCGCTCAGGTTAACTTCCGCGCGGCTTAACGGGATGGGCCGCGGCGAGGATCTCGGCGCCATCGACGAAGGGAAGTTTTTCGGCGAGTTTGCCGAAATGGCGCACAGCCTCAATCTGGTGCGCAACGCGCTGCTCGCGCTGCTCGACGATGCGAACATGCTCGCGGAAGCCGGTATAAACGGCCGGCTCAGCGCGCGGGCGAGCCTTGAGCGCCATAACGGCGGGTATCGCGGCATCATCGCGGGCTTCAACAACACGCTCGACGCGGTGGTCGCGCCCGTCACTGAGGTTTCCGACGCGCTTAAGGAGATTGCCGCGGGCAACCTCGGCGCCCATATCGAAAGCGACTTCCCGGGCGACTACGCCATCATCAAAAACGCGCTCAACTCCACGGTAAACGAGCTTAAAAGCTATATTTCCGAGATCTCCGGGGTTTTGGGCGAAATGGCAAACGGCAATTTCGACGTGGAGATCGCGTCGGATTATAAGGGCGACTTCGTCGCGCTCAAAACCTCCATCAACACCATCATCGACGCGCTCAACAGCCTTATGCGCAACATCAATACCGCGGCCGATCAGGTAGCGGCGGGCACGAAGCAGGTGAGCGACGGCAACCAGGCCATTTCGCAGGGCGCGGCGGAGCAAGCCGCCTCCATCGAGGAATTGACCGCCTCCGTCACCGAGATCGCCGCGCAAACGCGCCAGAACGCGCTCGACGCCAACAGGGCCAACGAGCTCGCGCAGGCCGCGCGCGAGGGCGCGCGGCAGGGCAACGCGCAGATGCGGGAGCTGCAAAAGGCTATGCAGGACATCAACGAGTCGTCCGAAAGCATATCGAAGATCATCAAGGTGATCGACGATATTGCGTTCCAAACGAACATCCTCGCGCTTAACGCGGCGGTGGAGGCTGCGCGTGCGGGCGCACACGGCAAGGGCTTCGGCGTAGTGGCCGAGGAAGTGCGCGCGCTCGCCGGCAAGAGCAAGGACGCCGCCGGCGAAACGGCGGCGCTTATCGAGGGCTCCGTGAAAAAGGCTGCCGCGGGGCAGAGGATCGCGGACGATACCGCGGCTACGCTCGCCTCCATCGTGGAGGGGGCGGAGAACACCAACCGCCTCGTGGAGGGCATCGCCGCCGCCTCGGACGAACAGGCCGGCGGTGCCGCGCAGGTGAACGGCGGCATCGAACAGCTCTCGCGGGTGGTGCAAAGTAACTCCGCCACTGCCGAGGAGGGGGCGGCTGCGAGCGAGGAGCTCAGCGGCCAGGCCGCCATGCTCAAGGATATGGTGGCGCAGTTTAAAATTCGCGGCGGCGCGCGTAAGGCCGTCCCCGCGCAGCATAAGCCGGCGCCCGCCGAATCCGCGCATAAACCTGCCCCCGCAAACGAAAAGCCCTTACCCACAGACGATTTCGGGAAGTATTAAGAAAAAATCGCGATCCTATTCGGCCGCGGCGCTTTTTTAAGGCGACGCGGTCTTTTTAAGGCTTGTAGGCTATAAACCGGAAATATGTGGAAAAGGCATTAAGAATCTCTCCCAAAGTGCCGATATACTGTGTAGTACGATGTTCTGTTTTATATAAAGCAACCCGAAAGGAAGAAACGCGCCTATGAAATCTTTCAAGAAACTGAAGGTCGGCGTAAGGCTGATTGCCGCATTCTTGCTGGTGGCCGCGGTTGCGGGCGTCACGGGCCTCGTAGGTATCCTCAGCATCGACAAAATCGAAAAGCAGGACGGCTTTTTGTACGAGGAAAATGCGCGCGGCATCGCATATACCGCCACCGCCTCCGTGCTCTACCAGAGGGCGCACTTTGCGTCTCTTTTGATCACGGACATTCCGGAGGCGGAACGCCAGCAATACATCGATAAGATTACCGGGGATTTTATTCCGAACGCCGATAAGGCGTTGGCGGATTATGGGGCGGGTATCCCCAGCGGGGAGAGCAGCGGCTTGTATGATACGACCGTGCAGCTTTGGGGTACCTATAAAAAGAATCTCTACAACGTGATCGATCTGGTGCAGGCGGGCCGTGTGGACGAGGCGCGCAAGCTCGTTACCGGTGAATATCTGGATCACTCCATGCTGCTGCAGAGCGCTTTTTTAGAGATGTCCTCCCATAACGAAAGCGAAGCCGCGGAGCGCGCCGAAGCAAACGCCGTATCCTCGCGCAATTCCAGCTACATCCTGATCGGCGTGATGGTTGCCGGCGTGGTGGCGGCGATTTTGCTGGGCGTTATAATGACGCGCAGCATCGCAAGACCGGTCGTCTTTACCGCCAAGCAGCTCGCCAAGGCGGGCAGGGGGGAGGATTTCGAGGAGGCGTGGGCCGAGAAGTATTTTGGAGAATTCGCGGATATGGCGCACAGCCTCAACGATATGAAAGCGGCGCTAAGCTCCATGATTGCCGACGCGAAAGCGATGGCGCACGCCGCCCGGAGCGGCGAGCTCTCCAAACGCGTGGACGCGGCGCGCCATCAGGGCGGGTACCGCGAGATCATCGAAAGCTTCAACGGTACGTTCGATGCGATTGCCGTGCCGCTTTCCGAGGCCTCCGGCGCGCTCGCGGCGATCGCCGCGGGCAACCTCAGCATCCATATTGCAAGCGAGTTCCCGGGCGACTACGCCATCATCAAAAACGCGCTCAACGCCACGGTGGACGAGCTTAAAAACTACATTTCCGAGATTGCGACGGTCTTAGGCGAGCTGGCAAACGGCAACCTCGACGTGGCGGTCGCATCGGACTTCAAGGGAGACTTCCTAGAGCTTAAAAACTCCATCAACGCCATTATCGACGCGCTTAACAGCCTTATAAGCAACATCAACACGGCGGCGGATCAGGTATCTTCGGGCGCCAGGCAGGTGAGCGACGGCAACCAGGCCCTTTCGCAGGGCGCGACCGAGCAGGCCGCCTCCATCGAGGAGCTTACCGCCTCCATCGCCGAGATCGCGGCGCAGACGCGGCAGAACGCGCTGAACGCCAACAAGGCCAACGAGCTTGCGCGGACCGCGCGCGAGGGCGCGCAGCAGGGCAACGCGCAGATGCGGGAGCTGCAAAAGGCTATGCAGGACATCAACGAGTCGTCCGAAAGCATATCGAAGATCATCAAGGTGATCGACGATATCGCGTTCCAAACGAACATCCTTGCGCTCAACGCGGCGGTGGAAGCCGCACGGGCGGGCGTGCACGGCAAGGGCTTCGGCGTGGTGGCCGAGGAGGTGCGCGCGCTCGCCGGCAAGAGCAAGGATGCCGCCAGCGAGACGGCGGCGCTCATCGAGGGGTCAGTAAAAAGAGCGGCCGTCGGCCAAAGGATCGCGGACGGCACCGCGGTTACGCTCGCCTCCATCGTGGAGGGCGCGGAAAACTCGCACAGCATCGTGGGCGATATCGCCACCGCCTCCAACGAACAGGCCAGCGGCATCGCGCAGGTGAACGGCGGCATCGAGCAGATGTCGCAGGTGGTGCAGACCAACTCCGCCATCGCGCAGGAGGGGGCTGCCGCGAGCGAGGAGCTCAACGGGCAGGCCGCCATGCTCAAGGAGCTGGTGTCGCAATTTAAACTCCGCGGCGGCGCCAATAAGGCGCAGCCGAAGCCAACGGCCGCAAAGCCCGCGCAAAAGCCGGTTCGCGCGAACGCTGCGCCCGCCGATGACGATTTCGGGAAATATTGATGCGTCCGAAGGGGCGCGCAAGGAGCAACAACGAGGGCGGGGCAGAGTCACCCCGCCCTTTTGCCACCCGCCTTGTGCGGCGGTCCCGGCCCGGGGGCCCTGGCCACACCGGATATGGCGGCACCCCCGCCGTTGGCCAAAGACCCGCGATTTGCACAAAATTCCCCTTCAACACATCCGGTTACATAAAAAATGTTCTTTTGCATTAAGTTCTTATAAAAATAATCCGATAACATAATTAGGACGCGAAGAACGGTCGAAGCTCCCGCCGGCGCCCGGCAGCGGAGGCCGGCTTCGCGCCGCAAGCAGGCAGGGACGCCGAACTCTCATCAAGGAGGAAAGCCCTATGCGTGTAGACAACAATCCCCCGGCGATCGACGCCCAACGCCGGGCATCCAACACGGGCGCCGCGGAGGCCGCCGAAAGGCCCGCGCCCAAGCGCGCCCGGCGCGCCGAGCGCGCGGCGTCGCCGGAGGAGCCAAAGTCCGTACGGCAAACGTCCGGCTCCCAAACGGGGTCGGGCGCGTCCATCAAAACCATGGACGAGGCAAGGGAGACCGCCGCGCGGGCAAAAAGCAGCATCCTGTCGGAAATCTCCCTCGCCAGATTGGTGCAGGCCAACGTCACGCCGCAGATAGCGCTTATGCTGCTGCAATAGGCAGAGAAACAACACAACAACGACTATGGCGCCCAATGGGCCGCTCCGAAAGGGGCGGCCATTTTGTTGCGCCGTTTTGCATGCCCGCGGGCGCCGTGCGCCACGGTTCCCGCGCAAACTGCCCCGCCCCCGCGGGCGCCGCGCGCCGCGGCTCCCGCGCAAACTGCCCCACCCCCGCGGGGCACCCCCCGGGGGGGACCTTTGTGCCGGCGGTTATGCGCAACGGGTTTTAATGCAACAAAAGAGCCGCCCCTTTCGGAGCGGCTCTTTGAGCGCCTTTGTTGCTATTGCGAACGGATACCTGAGCGTGTGCCCTCTTGCTTACTGGAGCAGCTGGAGCACGCCCTGCGGGGCGGCGTTGGCCTGGGCCAGCATGGCGGTGGAAGCCTGCACGAGGATGTTGTTCTTCGTGTAGTTGGTCATTTCCTTGGCCATGTCGAGGTCGCGGATGCGGCTCTCGGCGGCCTGCAGGTTCTCGGCCGAGGTATCGAGGTTGTTGATCTTGTGCTGGAGGCGGTTCTGGTAAGCGCCCAGCTTCGCGCGCTGGGTGGAAACGTCGTTGATGGCCTTGTTCACGGTCTCGATCGAGTTGCTGGCGTTCTCGCGGGTCTCGATGGTTGCATCATTGATCTTGAGCGTTTCGGCGGTCATGCTGCCGATGCCGACCTTGAGCTCCTCGCCCTTGTCCGCGCCGGTCTGAATGGTCATGGACTTGTCGTCGGTGAACGTAACCTCGACGGTGGCGGGGGCGGTGTCGGCACCGAACAGAGCCTGATTCATAGCGGTCGCATCATCGATGTCGTCCCAATTAACCTTGCTCAGGTCGAGCGTGACGCCGCTGGTACCGATTTGGCCTACCGTGTGGTCCTTGTCGAAGTCGACACTATTGATGGTGATTGTATTCGGCGCACCAGCATCATATGAAGCGGTGAGCGTGACAGCGGCGGTAGTCGAACTGACCTCAGCACCCTCGGTCACGCTTACACCGATGCTGGAGACAAGGCCGGTAGCCTTGGCCTGACTGGCCGAAAAATCACCGTTGAGCAGATTCTTGCCGTTGAACTTGGTGTACTTGGCGATGTCGTTGATTTCTTCTTTGAGGGCCGTGAACTCCTCGTTCAGCGCCGCGCGGTCAACGTTCTGGTCGTTGGTGTCGGAAGCAGCCTGCACGGAGAGCTCGCGCATACGCTGGAGAATGGAGTGAGTCTCGGTGAGCGCGCCTTCGGCGGTCTGCACGAGCGAGATCGCGTCCTGGCTGTTTTTGGAGGCCATGGTAAGGCCCTTGATCTGCGCCCTCATCTTTTCGGAGATCGCGAGGCCGGCGGCGTCGTCGCCCGCGCGGTTGATGCGGTAGCCGGAAGAGAGCTTTTCGGTGGCGTTTGCCACGTTGGCGTTGTTGGTGGTGTACTGCCTGTGGGTGTTGATGGCCATTGCATTGTTTGCAATACGCATTTTTAAATTTCCTCCTTGATAATATTCGGCGTCCTTGCCTTATTTTAGGATTCGAACCGCGCGGTGGTTCCGGGCGCTGGCGGATACCTGTGCGATCCTTTGCGTCTAATTATAGTATCGAAATATTTCCCGTCGGCATTAGCATAAAAGAGCGGATTTTGCGAAATATTTTTGCGAATATACCGAAAGAACCGCCCCTTTCGGAGCGGCTCTTCGAGCGCCTTTGTTATGGGTATTGCGAACGGATACCCGAGCGTGTGCCCTCTTACTTACTGGAGCAGCTGGAGTACGCCCTGCGGGGCGGCGTTGGCCTGGGCCAGCATGGCGGTGGAGGCCTGCACGAGGATGTTGTTCTTCGTGTAGTTGGTCATTTCCTTCGCCATGTCGAGGTCGCGGATGCGGCTCTCGGCGGCCTGCAGGTTTTCTGCCGAGGTATCGAGGTTGTTGATCTTGTGCTGGAGGCGGTTCTGGTAAGCGCCCAGCTTCGCGCGCTG
>JAJFTZ010000037.1 GCA_021372675.1 Eubacteriales bacterium | reverse complement strand
AAATACGAATACGTTCCGCCCATAAGCTTGAGCGCAAGCGCCATGATGTGCTCCTTCAAAAGCGCGGCCGCGGCCACGGCGAGCGCGGGCATGATAACGTTATCCGCGTAGTATTTTTTGTACAAAAGGCCGCCGATGGCGCCCGCGAGCATATAGCTCATGGGCGCTAAGCCCATGGGCTTGTTGAACATCACGTCCATGAACAGCCCGCCCAACAGGCCGATCAAAGAGGCGGGAAGGCCGCCCATAAGCACGCCGAGCGACACGGCCAGCGCAAGCATGGCATCCGGCCGCGCGCCCGCGATGTTGAAGGCGTTGAAAAAGACGGAATCGAGATAGGCGGCGCCTAAGAGCGCTACCGCGATGTAGAAGTTTCTCACGGCGTACCCTCCTCCGCTTCCGCGGACGGGCCGATGAGCACCATCACTTCCTCGATGTGTCTAAAATCGACCGCGGGCTCGAGTATGGCGTTGCCGGCTTCGATATCGGCGCTCTGGCGGGAAACCTCTATGACCGTGCCCACCATGACGCCCTTGGGGAAGATGCCGCCGAGGCCGTTGGTCACGATAACGTCGCCCGGCACGAGGTCGCTCCCCGCGGGCAGGTAATAAAGCTCCATCCTCTCGCTGCCGTCGCCCGAAAGGATGCCGCGCACCATGCCGTTGTCGCGTGTGCGTTCCACCATCACGCTCGCGGCGGATAGGGTATCGACGATGGCGGTGACCTTGCTCCACGTTGCCCCCACCTCCGTGACTCTGCCCACAAGCCCCTCGGCGCTTATCACGGGCATGTCCTCCTCCACGCCCTGCTTGCGGCCGGCGTTGATGGTGAACACGTTGAACCACACGCCCTGATCCTTCGCGATCACGCGCGCGGTCACAAAGGAGGCAAAATCCTGCGCCTCGGCATAATTCAAAAGCGCGCGGAGCCTTTCGTTTTCCTGCCGCGCCTCCTCGAGCTTCTGCTCGATCTGCTCGTACTGCGCAAGCTTTACCTTGAGCTGCTCGTTTTCCTTATCGGCATCGGTGGTTTTGAAGATGCGCTGGAAGAAGCCCGCGATGGCGGACGAAGCGCGCGACGCGAAACCCTGCACGGGGGTGGCGACGGTGCCTACCGCGCTTTCTACCCACGTCGCGGTGCGGTTGCCGGAGGTTACAAGGGCGAGCACGCCTAAAAGGAGCGCCGCGATCAATAAAATAAGCAATGGCTTGTTTTTGAATAAGCCCCGCATCCCATGCCTCCAATGCGCCGGTACTCCGATAAAAACGGGTATTCCGACGTCATTTTATTATAATAAGAAGCGCCGCCGCGCGCAAGGCACAGCGGCAAAATGTCACATACTGTTCATGGGAAAAGGAATGGCACAGATGCCATTCCCCCGGGGGTTCGGGGGCCAAAGCCCCCGGAAGTTAAATTCCGGCTTCGGCGACACGCGCGCCGAAACGGATGAAAACCGAAGGTTTTCTTTCCTGCCGGGAAATACCGGCCGCGAGGCACGGCGGCCTCGCAGGTATTTCCTGCAAAACCCGCCGCAGCGCCCTCGCGAACATGGCTCGCAAGCCATGTTCGCGACCTTACATCGCTTCCTCCTCCGCCGTCCTTTCCTCGAGCACGCTCGTGATGCCGCTCAGGTCCGAAAGCGCCAAGAGCGCGCCGAGCGCCACACAATCGTATGCGTCCTGCGCTACGGTGGCGCGCACGCCCGTTTCCCTGCCGATGAGGATGTCGATGCCCTTCAGGAGCGCGCCGCCGCCCGCGAGCGCGATGCCGTGCTCCATCACGTCGCCCGCAAGCTCCGGCGGCGTGGAGGCGAGCGTCGTTTTCACCGCCTCCACGATCTCGCGAAGCGGCTGCAAAATGGCGCGGTTGATTTCTCCGGAGGAGAGCACGAGGCTTTCGGGAAGGCCCGTTTCGCGGTTGCGCCCGCGCACCTCCATGTGTTCCATGCCGCCCAACACGGCGCTGCCGATGTTCTTTTTGATATCCTCCGCCGTGCGCTCGCCGATAGCCACGTTGTATTCGCGCGCGATGTGCGCTATGATCGCCGTGTCGATGTGCACGCCGCCCGTGCGCACGGAGTTATACGAGGCCACGCCGCCGAGCGCGATCACCGCCGCATCCGTGGTGCCGCCGCCGATATCCACGATCATGGAGCCTACCGCGTCGTACACGGGAAGCGCCGCGCCGATGGCCGCCGCCATGGGCTCGTCCATAAGCATCACCTCGAGCGCGCCCGCGCCCTTTGCCGCGTCGAGAAGCGCCCTGCGTTCCACGCCCGTCACGCACATGGGCAAGCAGAGCATCAGCCGTACGCCGAACACGCCGATGCGCCGCCCGAGCGCCTTTTCCATGTAGAAGCGCAGCATGGTGGCGGTAAGGTCGAAATCCGCCACCACCCCGTCGCGCATGGGATAGATCACGTTGATACCGCCGGGCGTGCGCCCAAGCATCTGTATGGCGTCCTTCCCTACGGCTAATATTTCGCGCCGCTTCCCGGTGGAGACCGCCACGGCGCTCGGCTCGCGCAGCACGATACCCCTGCCCTTGACGGCAATGAGCGTGTTGACGGTGCCGAGGTCTATGGCGATGCTCGGCGAAAGCAGTTTCGCAAGCCTCGATTTAAACATACTTTACCTCCCAAATCTACGGATAGCTATTGGAAAGTATGTCCAATTCAAGGCCGCGTATACGTTTTTCACGAAACGGCGTATATGCTTACTTACACATTCGTTTGTATAAACCGTATCGGCTGTGCTATGATAAAAAACAGCAGCGTTTAGGGAGGCTTACCATGCAACTCATTTTGGCGTCCGGTTCCGCGCGGCGGCGGGAGCTTATGGAACTGGCCGGTTATGATTTTATCGTTGGCGTAAGCGACGCGAACGAGGACGTAGATATTTCAGACCCCGCGCTTTTGGTGCGGGAGCTTGCAACCATAAAAGCGCGCGCCGTGCAAAGGGAAACGGGCGAAGCCTGCTGCATCGTAGGCGCGGACACGGTGGTATACGCCGACGGGCGCATCATCGGCAAGCCCAGGGATGAAGAAGACGCTTTCCGCATTTTAAAAACCCTCAACGGGCGGGAGCACACGGTCTACACCGGTGTTTGCGTGCTTTGCGGCGCGGACGAGCCGAACGCCTTTTGTGACGAAACGCGCGTAACCTTCCGCGAGTTGAGCGACGAGGAAATCAGCGCGTACATCCGCACCGGCGACCCCATGGATAAGGCGGGTGCCTACGGCGTGCAAGGCGCGGGCTGCGTGCTCGTAAAAAGCGTTATGGGCTGCTATTTCACCGTGATCGGCCTCCCTATGCCGCGGCTTTACACCGCGCTTCGAGAAAAGGGGATACTGCCCACCAAAGCCAAGGCGCGGTAGGTATGAAATACGGTTCGCTGCAAAGCGAACCGTATTTTTTGCGCGCAAACGCCTTGACTTTGACGCCGCGTCGCACATTATACTGCTCCATAAGCAAAGGAGGGCGGGCATGGAACTTGCAACGATCAGCGAAGTCACGAAGCGTTACGGCATTTCCACCAGAACGCTGCGCTATTACGAACAAATCGGTTTGCTTACGAGCCTTCGCAAGGAGGATTACGCGTACAGAGTTTACGACGGGGCGTGCTGCAGGCGCCTTTCGCAGATTCTTTTGCTGCGTAAACTGCGCATACCGCTCAAGCAGATTCAAAGCCTGCTGCACGACGCGAGCGCTGCAAGTGCCGTAGCGGTTTTTGAGAAGAACATCGCTTCGTTGGATGAGGAGATCTCCTCGCTGAGGACTGTGCGTGATATTCTCACCCGTTTCGTGTATGAGCTTCGGGAAAAGTCCGGCATCAGCCTCGGCGCGGGGCTGCTGGAAAAACCGGAGTTATTAGCCATGCTCATGCCTTTGCAGAAAAGACGCAGCAAGGAGGAGCCTACGATGACCGACTTAAATCAGGCTAACGCGAACCTTACAAAACTAACCGACCGCGACGTGCGCATCGTTTACCTTTCTCCCATGACCGTGGCGGCATTGCACATCATGGGCGCAACGGCGGAAAATGAGGGCGCGGGCCACATCCGTGCACTCATCGAGGAGAACGGCTTGGTGGAGTGTTTCCCGCAGATGCGGCACTTCGGCTTTAACCATCCCGATGGTACAATGCCGGACATGAGCGACCATGGATACGAACGGTGGATTTCCGTTCCCGACGACATACAGCTTGCATCGCCTTTCCGGAAAAAGCATTTTGACGGCGGGCTGTATGCGTCATATACCATCCCCATGGGCGCGTTTGAAGAGTGGCAGTACCTGTATGACTGGGTAGAGCAAAGCGAAAAATATGAGCTTGCGCCCGGCGACTCCGAACGCATGCACGGCTGTCTCGAGGAGCATCTGAATCTTGTAAACAACTATATTCTGCCGCCCGGCGACAGCACGCATCAGCTCGACCTTCTGATTCCGATCCGGATGAAATAATCGGAGCAAACGTAAGGATACGGGAGCTTAAAAGCTCCCGTATCTTTGTTAATCTTCCGTTTCTCCGCCGCCCGCGCGCGTATCATACCCGTCTAAAAAGCTATGGGTGCCTTCTTTATCGCGATAGCTGATGACGGTTTCGAGGTTGATGTTTTCCACGCTCGCGAAGATGTTCTGCTCGATCTTGGGGCTTATTTCGCGGAAGCGCTCGACCAGCTCCTTCATCTCCCGCCTCTTTCCCCCGCCCCGTTCGTCGTCGGGCTGCCGCGCCTCGGTAAAACGGCACGCGCATTGGATGAATCTAAGGCCATTATACCTGCACCACGCCAGCACGGCGCTTTCCTTCACCATGTACAGGGGGCGGATGAGCTCCATGCCCTCGTAATTGGTGCTGTGAAGCTTGGGCATCATGGTGCGCACCTGCCCGCCGTAGAGCATGCTCATAAGGACGGTCTCTATCACGTCGTCGAAGTGGTGACCGAGCGCGATCTTATTGCAGCCCAAAGCCTTCGCGCGGCTGTAGAGCGCCCCGCGGCGCATCCTCGCGCAATGGTAGCAGGGCGAGCGATCTTCCTTTTCCACGATCTCGAAAATATCCGTTTCGAATATTTTGACGGGCAGTCCCAATGTCGCCGCGTTCTCCTCGATGAGCCTGCGGTTTTCGGGGCTGTAGCCCGGGTCCATCACCAAGTATTCGAGTTCGAACCTTACAGGCCCGTGCCGTTGGAGCTCCTGCAAACACTTCGCCATCAAAAAGGAATCCTTGCCGCCCGAAATGCACGCGGCGATCCTGTCGCCCTCGTTGATAAGCCTATAACGCGCCACGGCGTCCACCACGGGGTGCCATATCTGGGGGCGGAATTTTTTGATGATGCTGCGCTCGATCTCCTTTAGCCTGTCCATCCGCCGTTTCCTCACGCGCCGCGCATGGCCTTCGCCAGCTCGTAGATCAAAATGCCCGCCGCGACCGAGGCGTTGAGCGATTCAGCAAGGCCGTACATGGGCAGGCGATAGGTTTCGCAAAGCGCGGCGACCTCATCGGAAACGCCGTTCGACTCGTTGCCGATCACAATCACCGCGCGGCTATTTACCCGCGGCAAAACGCTCTGCCCCTTCAAATGCCCGCAGACGAGTACAAAGCCCTGCGTTTTGAGCCGTTTAAGCTCGCCCTCGAGCGGCCCGAACCAAACGGGAAGGTGATAAACGGAGCCCATCGACGCGCGAAGCGGCTTGGGCGCGTAAGGATCGGCGCAGCCTTCGCCCAAAAGAAGCCCGCGCGCGCCCATGGCGTCCGCCGTACGTAAAATAGTGCCCAAATTGCCGGGGTCCTGCACGCGGTCGAGCGCCACGATAAGCCCCTCGGGATAATATTCGGGTAAAGCCGCCTCGGGCGTTTTGACCGTTGCGCACACCCATTGCGGCGTTTCGGTGTTGGTAAGGCTTTCCATCACGGCGCGCTTTACAATGTGCACGTCCGCCCCGCTGCCCGTGAGCACGGCGGCCATGAGCTCATGCCCCTCTTCAATGAACGCCTCCGAAAACCTTGCGCACGAAACGACGGCCTCGCGCACAAGCTTTTCGCCCTCGATGAAATGAAGCCCCTGTTCGTCCCTTCCCTTTCGCTGCGCCAGCGCCCGCGCGCGCTTCACGCTTTCGTTTCGCGTGCTTTCGATTACCATTTGGTTCCCCTTCGATGCGTGGATTTTCTCCTTATCATCTTACAGAAAAAAAGACCCGAGCGCAATGCTTGGGTCTTTTGTTTGCGATAAAGCCTTTACGCTTCCAGCGCCTTCTTTGCGACTTCGGCAAGCTCCTTGAAAGCGTTCATGTCGAAAATCGCCAGATCGGCGAGCACCTTGCGGTTCACGTCCACGCCCGCGCGCTTTAGACCGTTGATGAGGCGGCTGTAGCTCATGCCGCAGAGCCTTGCGCCCGCGTTGATACGGGCGATCCAGAGCCTGCGATATTCGCGCTTTTTGAGCTTGCGGCCCACGTAGGCATAGGCCATCGACTTCATAACCTGCTGCGAGGCGGCGCGATACTGCTTGCTCTTAGCTCCCCAGTAGCCCTTGGCTAACTTAAACACCTTGCGGCGCTTTTTAACGGCATTGACTGCTCTCTTTATCCTGGCCATGGTTCATTTCCTCCTTCTCACTTATACGGAATCAGCTCGCGGACCTTTTTGGCTTCGCACTCGGCGATGTAGCCCGTCTGCCGCAAACCGCGTAAACGCTTGGTGGTTTTCTTGGTCAGGATATGCCTTTTGTACGCCTTACTCCGCTTGATCTTCCCGGACTTGGTAAGGCTGAACCTCTTCGCGGCGCCCCGATGGGTTTTGATCTTGGGCATGGTTCATTTCCTCCTGTTGTTTGTTAGTTGGTTTTTGGTGTCAATATCATGAACATGTTGCGGCCCTCCTGCTTTGCGGGGCGGTCGATCGCAGCATTGTCCTTGACCATTTCGTAAAACGTGTTCATTACATCCAGACCGATGTCGCCGTGCCTTGCCTGACGGCCCCTGAACCGGATGGAGACCTTCACCTTGTCGCCGTTTTGAAGGAAGCGCGTACACGCCTTTGATTTCACTTCCATATCGTGCACGTCGATGGTGGCAGAGAGCCTGATTTCCTTAAGCTCGACGATCTTTTGGTTTTTGCGCTGTTCCTTCTCGCGCTTGCCCTGCTCGAAGCGGTACTTGCCGTAGTCCATGATCTTGCACACGGGCGGCGTCGCCTGCGGCGCGATCTCGACAAGGTCAAGGCCGGCTTCTTCCGCCATGCTCATCGCCACATCCAGAGCGACGACGCCCTGCTGTGCACCCTTATCGTCGATGAGCCTGACTTCCTTGTGGCGGATCTCCTCATTGATCAGAAGTTCATCCTTGGGTATAACGGACACCTCCATACAAATAAAATAGCGGGTGCAAAAGCACCCGCTATGGTTTCAAACATACATAAGACATTTATGCTGCTTGCCTTTGACCGCGCCTGACATATCTGCCGGCGGGTGAGAAGCGGGCGGCTTCTGCTTTGCCTTAAATATTATATGCGCCCGCAGGCTTAATGTCAACAGCCTTTTGCGGAAACATTCCGCTTTTTGTGCCGTTTATTTCCCGTTTTCCGTCACCCACTTCGCGATTGCCGTGAGCACGTCGCGGTTGCGGAGCCAAATGTTGTAAAAATCCGTCCCGGGAAGCGGCGCGGCGCGCGTGCCGATCTCGATGGTGATGGACGGAATGTTCATTTTATAGCTCGCCCAATCCTTATAGCCGCCGAAGGAGCTGCCGTCGTCGTTTTCCATTTTATAGGCGCTCACGCCGGCCACCGCACGGCCGAGGCTCAAGGAAGCCTCGTTCACCGGCGAGTTCGGCCCGAACTCCCAGTAGATCATGCTGCCGGTGGCGTGGTAGCTCACCGTCGCGTCGAAGTCGTACTTTTTCGTATACGCCACGAGCGCCTTTGTCTCCGGCTCGCTTTCCGCCTTATCCCCGCGGTAGTCGGAATACGACGGGGACGGGCAGGTATTCACGCGGTCCCACATGGCGTCGAAGTTGCGGTTAAGATCCACGCCGTTGATGTTCGCCTTCCATTCGGCAAGGTATTCCGCCCCCGCGAGGGTGCTTCGGCCCGTCGAACCGTCGTCAAAGTAGATCGCCTGTATTTTTTTGTTGAATTGGAGCGTTTGATTCACGGTCGCGCCGTCGGGGTTAGACATCGGCAAAATATGGAAGCAGACCTCCGGATAGGGCAGGCCGTCCTCGAGCCATTTTTCCGCGAGCGCCATGCTGAGAAACGCCGTCGCGTGCTCGCGCGCGTGAATGGCGCCCTGTACGAACACATGATGCTTCGCGTTCACATCGCCCAGTACGAGCACCTTAAGCTCCCTGCCCTCCACGGACTTGCCCGCGGATTCCACCGCAAGCTTATCGGGATACGCCGAAACGAGCGCGTCGATATCAAGAAGCATTTGATCGTAGGTGTAGTTGAAAGCCGCGTCCTCCGTTTCGCCGAAGGGGGCCGTAACAACGGCAAAGCCAAGCAGATCCTCCTCGGGCTTGAGGTAGCCGCCTATGATATAGCCGACCTGCCCCGAGGAGATGACCTTCACCTCGGTGTAGCGCTCCGCGTAGGAAAGCACCTCCACACGCTCGCCGTTTGGCACCTCCGCCACCAGCGCCGCTTTGGAGGATGGCTCCGCGCGCATGTTCACGGAGGTTTCGCACACGACTTGGAAAGCGGAATCCACGATATAATTCGGCTTTGGCGTGGGAACGGGCGTGGGCGTAGGCGCGAGGGTCGGCGCGGGCGACGCGGTGACGACCGCCGCGGTATCCAATGCGCCCGCAGCCTGTTCCGTTTCCACTGCCTCCTGTTTTGCGCCGCAGCCTGCCATGACCATTATAAGCAATGCGAGTAAGCTTGAAGCGATGCGAAGTTTCATACGTTCCTCCGTCGATTTAGGAATCTTTTCTTAAGTTTTTAAGGCGCGCAGAAGGTAATCCTCCAGCTGCGCCGCGGCCTGCAAAAACGCGCTTTCACCCATGAGCGGCGCGCTGCCCTGCGCGCCGTCGTCACGCCCGCCGCCCTTGCCGCCGAACAGGGCGTTTGCGGCTTCGCACGCCTGCTTCATGCTGAAGCGCACGTTCGCGCCGCGCGCGAAAAGATAAAGAATGCTTTCGCCGTTGACGCTCAAAAGCGCCGCCGCGGTATTTCCGCCCAAGGTGAGCTTTTCTGATAGCGTCCTCAGCTCCTGCATGGAAAAGCCTTGCCCGGTATAAAGCGCGAGCTTAACGCTCCCCGCCGTTTTCGCGTTTTTCAAAAGCGTTTCCGCCTGCATCGAAAAAAGCGTTTCGGTACGCTTTTTAAGCTCCGCGCGAAGCGCCGCGTTATCGTCGCCCTGCTTTTTCACGGCTTCGAAAACGTCCTCGGGCCTCGTGCTGAACCGCCGCGCGAGCGCATCGAGAAGCTCGTGCTCGCGCCGCGAGGCTTCCGCCGCGCGCATGCCGCACGCAAACCATAGGCGCGTGCCGCCCTTGTATTTTGCGGCGGCGGTGATCTTTATAAAGCCCACCTCGCCGCTCGCGGCGGTATGGGTGCCGCAGCAGGTGCACGAATCCGCCGCGCCGACCTCCACGATGCGTATCTCGCCCGTAAGCCCCTTCGCCTGCTTGCGCAAGGGGATATGCTCGAGCGCCTGCTCGTCCACGATCCTCACGGTAACGGGCAGATTTTCCTGCACGGCGCGGTTTGCCGCGCGCTCGAGCTCGGTTATCTGCGCCTCGTCCAAATAGGTATCGAGGTCGATGGTCACATAATCCTCCGCCATATGGAAGCCCACGTTGACGGCGCCGAACAGGGTATTTGCCGTACCCGAAAGGATGTGTTCGCCCGTGTGCTGCGCGCTGTGGTCGCGCCGCGCCTCCACGTCGAGCCGCACCGCGACTTCCGCGCCTACCTCGAAAGGGGCTGTAGTCTCGTGCCAGACGAGGCCGTTTTCCTCGCGGGCGTGCAGCACCGCTGCATCGTTCAAAAAACCCCTGTCGGAAAGCTGCCCGCCGCTTTCCGGAAAGATCACGGTCTTATCGAGAAGCGCTTCATAAGCGCTTTCCGTTTTCCTGCATGCAAGTACTTTAGAAATACAGGTCTCGACCGTGGGCATGTTGTGGTAGAGCTTTTCCGTCATAGCACGTCGTACCCCTTGAATCCCTCGCCGCGCACCTCCGTGGCGTTATGTAAAATGGTGAAGGCCTTGGGGTCCACCTGCTTCACGATGTGCAGCGTGCGCGACACCTCGCTGCGCCGTACGACCGTCATAAGCATTGCCTTCTTTTCGCCGGTGTAACCCCCGCGCACCTCAAACTCGGTAACGCCGCGCTCGGTCTCCTGCGAAACGGCGGCCGTCACCTCCTGCGGGTGCACGGTGATGATCATGACGACCTTGGCGAAATCGAGGCCCTGCATGATGGCGTCGATCACCTTGCCCTGCACGAAAATGGCAACGCCCGAATAGAGCGCCACCTCGATATCGCGAAAGATGATCACGGCGATCACGATCACCACCGCGTCGATGATCATCAGAAGCGTGCCCGCCGGTATCTGCGGGAAGGGCCGCCTTAAGATCAGGCTCACCATATCCGTGCCGCCCGTGGTGACGCCGCGCGAAAATGCAACGCCCACGCCCGCGCCTATAAGCGCGCCGCCGAGGATCGAGGCGAGCAAAATATTGTTGGTGTAGGTAGGCAGATACGGGCGCAACAGGTCGATGAGCAGCGAAAACACGATGCTCGCGCAGATGGTCTTTGCCAGACTTTTGATGCCGAACATGCGCCATGCGATCAAAAGGATGGGCACGTTGAACGTGAAGGTGAGCGCGCCGATCGGCAGCTTCGTCACATAGCCGATAGCGGTTGCAAGGCCCGATACCCCGCCCGGCGCAAGGTTGTTGGGGATGGTGAAGATCACCATGCCGAGCGCCATGAGAAGATCGCCGAAGAAAATGGCCGTGGCGTCCGCCGCGTAGTTCTTGAAACGGTTCATTGCGCACCTCGTTTTAACTAAGGGCTAAGGACTAACGGTGAAGAGCTAATAGCCGATTATTCTTCCGGCCTTTCACTTTCACCCTTGGTCTTTAGCCGGATTATACCATAATTCTCCTTGCCTGACACCGTCAAAAGTTCTATGATGAGTATAAATCACCGAGGAGCAGGAGGAAGCATGGAAAAATTCTCTTCAATCCCCTATCGGCGCCCGGACAAGGCCAAAACGCTTCGGGCCGTCGCCGCCGTAGCAAAAAAGGCAAAGCGCGCGGCCACCGCCGCGGACGCGGTCGCCTCCGTGCGCGAATACAACGCGCTCATGTGCGCTATGATGACGCAGAGCTCCCTTGCCTCCATACGCCACAGCATCGACGTGAACGACAAATTCTACGAGGCGGAAAACAAGTTTTTCGACGACGCGCAGCCGCTTTTAATGCCCTCCGTCGCACGGTTTTCCAAGGCGCTCATCAAAAGCCCCTTCCGTGCTCAGCTCGAGGAGGCGTTCGGCACGCATTACCTCGCCATCCTCGAAAACACGGTAAAGAAAATGTCCTTCAAGCTCATCCTTCCCATGCAGAGGGAGAGCGCGCTCGGCCGCGCATACCAAAAGCTTCTCGCCTCCTGCAAGGTGGAGTTTCAGGGCGGCGTAAGAAACCTTTCGGGCTTGAGCAAGTTTTTACAGGACCCCGACCGCGAGGTGCGAAAAAGCGCCTTTGCGGCCATTTCGGGCTTTCTTAGCGAGCATCAAGCCGAGCTCGACGAGCTTTACGACAAGCTTGTGAAGCTTCGCGCCCGCATGGGCAAAAGCATGGGTTACAAAACCTATACGCCGCTCGGGTATATCAACATGGATCGCTACTCGTACACCGCGGAGGACGTAAAGCGCTTTCGCGAGCAGGTCGTACGCGACCTCGTGCCCGTGTGCACCATGCTTCGCGAAAAGCAGGCGAAGCGCATAGGCGTGGATACGCTCAAGATTTACGATGAATCGTTCCAGTTCACGCAAGGCAACGCCGCGCCGCAGGGCACGCCCGAAGAGCTTGTGAAGGCCGCGCAGAAAATGTACCGCGAGCTAAGCCCCGAAACGGGCGACTTCTTCGATTTCATGGTGGAATATGAGCTTATGGACCTCGTGACGCGCCCCAGCAAGCGCGTGGGGGGCTACTGCGCCGCGCTGCCCGATTATAAGGCGCCGTTCATCTTTTCCAACTTCAACGGCACCTCCGGCGATGTGGACGTGCTCACGCACGAGGCAGGCCACGCTTTCGAGGCCGTGGTAGCGGCGCAGCACATCGAGCTATTGGAGTTAGCCGCCCCCACGCTCGAATCCTGCGAGATTCACTCCATGTCGATGGAGTTTTTCACGCACCCGTGGATGGAGCTTTTTTTCGGCGAAAACGCCGGCAAGTACCGCTACAAGCACCTTGTAGACTCGCTTTTGTTCGTGCCCTACGGCGTATGTGTGGACGAGTTCCAGCACGTCGTCTACGAAAACCCCGGCATGACGCCCGTACAGCGCCGCGGCGCGTGGCGCGAGCTTGAAAAGAAGTACCTGCCGCACCGCGATTACGAGGGCGATGAATTCATGGAAAACGGCGGCTTTTGGCAAAAGCAGCACCATATCTATACCGCGCCGTTTTACTACATCGACTATACGCTCGCCAGCATGAGCGCGTTCGAGTTTTTCGGCCGCATGCGGGAAGACCGCGAAAAGGCGTGGGCGGATTACATGGCGCTTTGCAGGGCGGGCGGCACCTTGCCGTATACGGAGCTGTTGAAGGAAGCGCACCTCTCCAACCCCTTTGAGGAGGGCGGCGTGAAGCGCGCCATAGCCGCGGCGGTGAAGGCGATCGAGGAAACGGACGATATGGCTCTATAAGTACATCACGGCGCGACGGAGCGCGCCTTTGCGCAAATCGGTTTTGCAAAAGCCGCGGCAGGGGTTTCTGCCGCGGCTTTATATTTAGGTTTCTTTGCGTTTTTCTACGCCTCCACCTCGGATTGCACGAGGCGGGCGTTTTCTCCCAAGGCGCGCCGCCATTTGAGAACGCACGCCCTCAGGTGCGCGTCCAGCGCGATATCGTCCATGCCCGCGCCGTCGAGCGTTTCAAGAAGCTCCGCTTCGAGCGGGCCGCGCTCGTTCCAGAACCGCTGCAAGGGCTTAAAGGAGCACGCGTTGAGCGTCAGCTCGAACCTGAGCCGTTTGAGCGTTCCGCGCACGTTGCGCGAGAAGCCCACGAAGGAGATATCCCCCGCGTACAGGCGGTAAACGCCCGCTACGGTTTCTTCCACCTTAGCTTTGCCCCACGGTCTTAACGCGCGCGTCGTACTGCACGATGGTAAGCCCGGCGCGCCAGGTTTCAAGCGCTTCGCTGTAGAGCTTATTCTGCTTTTCGCTCAAAAGCTGCGCGGTGGCTTTTTCCTTGATCGCATCGAAGGTGATGGGCGTGGTATCCACAGCCGCTACCTTTTTGATGATGTGCACGCCCGCGCTGCTCGTGACGGGCGCGCTCACCTCGCCCACCGCAAGCGCGAGCGCCGCGGAGGAAAATTCGGCGTAATACGAATCGGCGTTGGCTTCGCTTAAAAGATAACCGTTTTTATTGGCTTCCTGCGTCATGCCGGTATCCTCGTTGTATTGAGCGATCAGCGCGTCGAAATCCTCGCCAGCCGCAAGCTTTTCCTCGATCTCGGCCACGATGGCGTCAACGTCTTTTTCCTCGCCCTCGGCAGGGTTTTTCACGAGGATGTGCTTCACATAGAAGTAGCCCTCGGGCGCGACGAGCGGGCCCACCGTGCCGTAACTCTGCGCGCTCTGCCAATCGGTATAATAGTCGCCGGGGTTCTGGGCGTAGTTCGCCTGCTGCAATCCGAGCTGCTCGTCGTACCAGGCTTTGACCTCCTCCTCGGTGACGGCGGCGGAGGCAACGGCCTGCGCCTTGAGCTTTTCGGCAAGCATGTTTTCGCGCTCGTCCTGCTCCACGAGCTTCGCATATGCGTCGTAGGTGAGCTTATAATCCTTGAGATAGGCGATGAAAAGCTCCTTTTCGGCCTCTTTGATTGCCGCCTCGTCGGTGATGCTTTCGTCCACCTTATCGGCATACTCCGCAAGCTTTGCATCGAGCTGAGCCTGCACATTTTCGGCAAGCTGCTTTTCATCTTCCGCGTCGAGAGCAATGTGTTCCTTATGCGCCTGCGCCACAGGGATGGCGCTGTTGATGAGCGCGTCGAACACCATCTGCTTAAGCTCGGCATCCGGATCGTCGCCCGTAAGGGTGATAAGGCCATACTGGTAGTAGGTCATGTAGTTGGAGTAAAGGTTGGAAAACTGCGAATACAAAATTTCCACGTCGCCCACCTTGCCGACGACGGGGTTGCTGATTACCGCGCTGCACCCGGTGACGAGCATAAGCGCCGCCATCAAGAGCGATACTACGACGACGGGCGCGCGATTTCTTTTGTGCTGCATGACTTTGTTTCTCCTCCGATGAAAAGCGGCTTACGCCGCCTTTTGATTCTGTGGTATCCAAAGCATGGCCTTTTAAACCATGCTCCTTATTTTATATCCTCGCGATTCGCCTGTCAACGCAAACGGCGCGGGCAATTTTGAACAGTTCGTGGCAGTTTTTTCGCCGCGGCTCCCGCGCTTTGTAAAATACGCGGCGGAGACGGCCTCCCTTCATAGATTTCGCTTGTTGTAAAGCGGGCTCATGTGGTAACATATATGAGAATGAAAACGAGGCGCGCTTACGGCGGCCTTCCATCCTTATTTCTTTTGGAGGTATTCCTTATGGTAATGGCCGGCGACTTCAGAAAAGGCGTTACGGTAGAGATCGACGGGCAGGTATGGAGCATTGCGGAATTCCAGCATGTGAAGCCCGGCAAGGGCGCCGCTTTCGTGCGCACGCGCCTTAAAAACGTTATGACGGGCGCCGTGCTCGAGCGTACCTTCAGCCCGACGGACAAGTACCCCCGCGCGGTGATCGAAACCAAGGAAATGCAGTACTTGTACAGCGACGGCGAGCTCTACTACTTCATGGATACGGAAACCTACGAGCAGATCCCCCTCAACCACGATCAGGTGGAGGACGCCATCAACTATATCGTTGAAAACCAAAACGTGAGCATCCGCTTCTACAAGGGCAGCGCCTTCTCCGTGGATGCGCCCAACTTCGTGGAGCTTACCGTAACCGAAACCGAGCCCGGCTTCAGGGGCGACACCGCCACCGGCACCAACAAGCCCGCCACGCTCGAAACGGGCATCAAAATTGCGGTTCCCCTCTTCGTCAACGAGGGCGACCGCATCCGCGTTGACACCCGTACCGGGGAATATATGGAAAGAGTATAGCAAACTTAGCGTTTGAAACCAAGAAAGGAGATTCTTAACATGAGCTATATCAAAGAAAAAGTCGCATATCTCCGCGGTCTGGCGGAGGGCCTCGGCGTAGGCACCGACGCGACCGGCAAGCTTCTCACCGAGATCATCGCCACGCTCGACACCATGGCCGACGCCGTGGATGAAAACGAAGCCGCCATCATGGAGCTCGACGAGTGCGTGGATGATATCTACGAGGAGATCGATTCCATCGACGAGCTTCTTTACGACGATGAGGACGATGATTTTGTGGAGTTCGAGTGCCCCAGCTGCGGCGAGATCGCCTATTTCGACAAGGAAACGCTCGAAAACAGCGAAGACCTCATCTGCCCCAACTGCAACGCCGCCATCGTGTGCGAGGAAGACGACGACGAGTAATTTCACCCCTATCCAACCAAAAAAACATGCCGCACGTTATGCGCGGCATGTTTTTTTGGTTGGAGTATTTTAATTCATATGATCCGTTGCGGTAAGTTCATAACGGCTATCATTTGACCAAAGCGCCGCAACATCTTTCGGATCGATTATTTCCGTAAGCATAATGCTGCTTACTTCATAGCGGACTTGATCCCCCTGGTCGTTTACATAATCACTTTTATGGTTACTCCAAGCCGTTAAGTCGATCAGGTTGCCATCAGCCATTTCTATTTTAAAATCGGCCTTCGGTCTTACGAAAAAATAGTACCGCCGTTCCAGATAAACGGCAATAGGAGTTACTTTAACGGGAGTCCCGTCCTCCATGGTATAGCCGACAGCTTCCAACGCGTCGTTCAGCTCTATTTCAAAAGCCCATTCGTTTGCAAGCTCGGTTTCGATCTTGCCGTTCTCGCAGTTTTCATGGGTCACATTGCGCTCCACCACCAAGGTGATTGTTTTTCCCAGCAAGCTTTCTTTTAAGCCCAGTATCGTATCGCACAAAACATATTCCCGGGCGTCGCCTTGCGTATCCGAGCCGGCTCTTTCTATTTGCGTTATCGTCGCCCCCCCATGGCTGTAACTGTAGGTTGCGGGTAAATAAAACCTAAAATTGAGATCGTTTCGAACCTCCTCATAGGAAAGCGTATCGATGATGAAATCCACATAAATGGACATGCCGTCGGAAACGATGCTGTTTATACTGAGGGTGATGTCATCGGAGGCTTCGCTTGCATCCACAGAAATAACATGTCCTTGCAGGGTCGCGTTTTGCTCACCGGCCCCGAAAATCCTTTCGACCCAATCGAAGGAGATTAGGCCTAGCGCGTCGGCGGTCCCGCAAAGGGCAAGGCAAAGCACAAAACAGGCCGCAGCCACGCTCCATCTCGCTCTTCGGCGAGCCGGTCTATGCCGGTATTCTCCCGCGGCCCGGATATCCTCCTCGTCGATCGCACCTACCGCGTCAAGTAACATCTCGGCTTTCATCACAAAACGCCCTCCTTCCTCAGGTATAACATCAGCTTTTTTCTCGTTCTGTAAAGCATGGATTTGACCTTGCTTTCGCAAAACCCAAATTTCCCGCCCAGCTCGGAGATTGGCTTCAAAAACCAGTAGCGGCCGATAAAAACCCATCGCTCCGTGCCCGGCAGCGTTTTTACGAAGGCGCGGACCGCCTCTTCCAGCTCTGCCGATAGTATTTCCCGCTCCACGTCATGGCCGGATGGAATGCACTCCGCAAGTTCGTCAAGCGCAAACGCCATCTCGCCCCCGCCGCGTTTTTCCGCCCCGCGCCTTCGCCATCTGTCTATGGCGATACGGCGAGTGAGCTTGCCCAAGAATGCGGACAGGATGGACGGACGATGCGGCGGCATGCTGTTCCATGCGGCCATATAGGCATCGTTCACGCTTTCCTCCGCATCCTCCGCGTTAAAAAGGATGTTATACGCGATGGCACGGCAATATCCGCCGTATTTCGCCGCCGTTTCGAAGATCGCGCTTTCCGACCGCGCCCAATACAGCGCAACGATATCACCGTCCTCCATCCCTTCACCTCCCGCTTGTGCTTTCGTACCCTTCACCTATCTACTCGCAAAAAAACGCGCCCCGTTGCGCGGGCTTCCTCTTTCAGTATACACCGCCGCCGCGCACGGCAAAATTAAAACCACGCGTTAAACGCGTGGTTTTAATTTTTTTCGGGCGCGGTAAAACGCCGCAGCGCCGGGGGCATTTTGCCCCTATTTCCCTACCTCGGCCATCGCCTTAACGCCGAAGCTGTTGTTCACGAGCGTGTCGAACTCCACGCGCGCGGATAAAACGCCCGCGCCGGCCATCACGTCCTGCAAGCGCGCGAACGCGTCCTCCGTCATGGTGGGCACATCCGTCCACGAATCGGTGGCGCGGTAGCTCTTTGCCACAAGCTCAAGCGTCGCCTGATCGGTATCCGGGAAGTACGGCAGCATCGCCTTGGCCACCTCGGCATCGGAGGCGGTCTTTACCCAAACCTGGGCGCGGTAAATGGCGCGCACGAACGCCTCCACAAACGCCGGGTCCTCGTCGATGGTCTTTTGCTGCACCATGAATGTGGTATAAGGTACCTCGCCGCTTTCGAGGCCCATGTTGGCGACCTTAAAGCCCTTCCCCTCCTTTTCAAACAGCGAAGCCGTGGGCTCGAACAGCGTTACATAATCCCCCGTGCCGCTCTCGAACGCGCCGCCCATGAGGTTGAATTGGATGTTGTCGATGACCGTCACGTCCACGTTCGGCTCAAGCCCGTGCGCGCGAAGCACGTAGCACAGCGTCATAAATGGCATTCCGCCCGGGCGGCCGCCGATAATGGTCTTGCCCCTTAAGCTCGCAAAATCGAAATTCGATTCGCTCTGCCTGCCCACGAGAAACGATCCGTCGCGTTTGGTGAGCTGCGCCACGATGATGGGGTGTTCCTCCTTGCCCTCGTTCACCACGTAAATGCCGGTTTCCGGGCCCATGAGAGCCACCTGCGCGTCGCCGGAGAGCAGCGCCGTCATGCTCTTGTCGCTGCCGCCGCCAGTCACGATGGTGATCTCCATCCCTTCCTCCGCAAAAAATCCCTTCGTTGCGGCGACGTAGAGCGGCGCGTAAAACACCGAACGCGTCACCTCGTTGAGCGTGACCGCCCTCAGTTCCTGCTTCTTAGCGCAGCCGAACAGCGCCGCCACAAACAGGAACGCGAGCAGCAATATCAAAACCTTCTTCATTCCATTTCCCTCCAAATTCGGTCGATTTCAGGTTGTTTTATAGTATTCATGCGGGCGCAGATTGTGAAAAGCGCCCGTTATGCGTGCGCAAAAAGCCCCCCGTCCCCGTACTATATAATGCGCGGCGCAGCCGCGCAAAACGGCACGGAAACGAGGGGAACGGCATATGGCGGACGATATGGCATTATTGCGCGGCGTGGAGCGGCTCGGCTTTCCCGGCCTGTTCGCGGCGCGGAAAGAGCTTGCGGAGCGCAAGCTTAGAGAACGCTTACAGGAGCGCGCCAAGATCGCGCTGAATATCGCGGAGCAGCTTCTCAAGCGGGACGCAAGAAACAAGAATTCACCCTATTTAAAAGGAAAGAACGCCGCGGAGCTTGCGGCGCTCCTATGGATGCTCGAAACGGGAAGCCGCGAAGAGGCGGGCGGCGACGAATACGAGGAGGTGCTCGACGGCGTTTCGGCGGTGCTCTTGAGCCTGTACCGCGAAAGGCGCGCCCTCCCCTACGCGGTGGATATGATCTTTTTGCGCGCCAAGCGCGGCCATGACTACCACGACCTTTTCTGGGCGGTATCGCGCTTTGGCGACCCCTACGCGCTCAAACTCCTCGCAAAACGGCTCGACGCGCCCGAGGCGGAAACCGCGGCGCTCGCGCGGCGGCTTTTGGGCATGGATGCGGTTGAGGCGAACGCCGTGCGCTCGAAAGAATATGAGGCTTGGCTCGAGGAGAACGACCCGTTTTTATACTTTACGGGTGAAAGCCTGCAATATAGCGCAAGGCCGGCCGTATGCCGCGTGGACCTCGAGCGCAAATACGCCGGCCGTGAAAGCCGCGCCTACGAAAGGCAGCCGTTCGAGCCGCAAAACGACGAGGAGCGCAAGCGCCTCGCGGAATTCAAGGCGCTGCCGGAGCCTACGCGCACGGCGCTCGCGGACTACGCGCACGCGCTTCGCGCCAAGGACCCTGAGGCGTGGGCGCGGTTCAAAAAGCAGCCCGTCGCGCATCAGGCGGAGGCGGCAAACCGGAGAGGAGGCAACGCGCCATGGTCTATATAGGCGGCGCGCGGCTCGACCCCGCGACAATGTTAACCTCCCTTCCAAGCGGTAGCATGGAGCGCGTCATTTTAAAAAGCATGGACGAAAGCCAAGAGGCGTTCCGCTTCGGCACGGAGGCCGAACTGAAATTTGAGCTGGAGCTAAGGGCACAGACGGCGAACGCCGCGCGAAGCCTGAACGCGAGCGGCATGGATTTTGCCGTATTCCACCGCTCCCGCTGCAACGAAACCTATTGGGAACGCAAGGAAAACGGAGGTTTCCTTTTGCGCGAAGGAGTATCGCCAGCCGCCGCGATCCGCGATATTTTCCAAAACGGGCGCAAGTACGCCACCGAGTGCGCCACCGCGATGGTGATCGTTATTTACGGCGCGCTGCTGCGCGTTTACGGCGACGCGCTCTTCAACGCCACCTTCCCGAGCATTTATCTGATGAACTGGAACAGGCTCGACCCGCTTTTGAAGGATATCGGCATACCGCGAAAAACCCCGGCGCTTTTGATCGGCGACCGAGGTTATTTCAACAATCCCGACGTGAACCCGCAGACGCCCGAGTGGCAGGGCGAAAATGTAATCGTGCTGCCCGACGCGCTGTATTACGGGCACGGCATAGGCATTGCGAAGGCGGATTATATCATCGCCGCGCTCAACCAAAACCGCAAAGAGGGCGCGACGCGCACGGCCTACCTCATGGATTCCGCCGCGAGGCCGAATTACAGCGCGCTCTATAAGCGCTACGCCGCCGCGTCGCCCGCATCCGCGCGCACAGCCCAAGCGCCCATCGTGTGGCCGCCGTTCCCCTCTCCAAGGAGAAGCGCGCGGGGATAGCTTATACCGTAATCACCTTTGCTGCGGACTGCATCCTCGACACGATCTCGTACATGTTGCTCACCGTACCCGCCTTGAGCTGCTCCTTCAAGCCATAAAAATCGAGGCACGCGCCGCATACGAGCACCTCCGCGCCGCGTTCTATGAGCGTATTCAGGCTTTCGATCACCTGCTCCTCGCCGAGCGTAGGCAGCTTTACGCCGCCGTTCATAAACAGCACCGAGGCGGGAACGTCGGCCCCCTGCGAAAGCGTGTAGAGGAGCATCTTCATAAGCTGCGCGCCGAGCTTTTCATCCCCCGCGCCCACATGCTCCTTCCCAATGAACACGCTCGTGCCGCAACCCGCTTGCGGGCCGGGCGTGTTTACCCGGGCGGGTACCTCGGGCTGCGCGCCTGCGTTCCCTTTTTTAAGCGCCGCCTCGAAGCCGCCCGAAACGGCCTTTACCTCGATGGAAAAGCCCATTTCCGCGGCAAAGCGGGTCAAATTCTGCACGGCGGTATCGTTATCCACCCGTATCGTAAGCTCGTTTTCCCCCTCGTCCGCGGCCTTCTTCGCCAAAACGACGGGCATGGGGCAGCTTTTCCCGAACGCGTCGATCAGTTTTGCCATAAAATCTCCTTTTTCTTGCCGAAAGCCGCTCGCGGCCCGGCGCATGCGTTTTTTTCAATATAGCGCGGCGCCGTTTGCTTGTCAATCGCGCGGGATGTGCTATACTTTCCTTGACGCGCGCGGCGTACGATCGCCATTTCCGCCGTCCGGAGGGTCTATGCGTTCCGACGCCTACTACATGCTATCGTTTCGCACTACGCACTACGCCATGCTTATGGAGGCGCAGCTGAAGCCGCTCGTGCCGCTTTCCGTTATGCCCACCTTGCGCGAGGTGACGCAAAGCTGCGGCATTTCCCTGCGCGTGGAGGAAGAACACTACCCCCTGCTCCTCGAGGGCCTAAAAAAAACGAGCGCGCCGCCGGAGGCGTACACGCTGTACCACGTGGATAAAACGGGGGTGCGGGAGGCTTAATCCCCGCTCTCCAATAAACCCTTCGTATAGCGCGGCGTATCCGCGAGAAACGCGGAAAGGAACCGCACGTTTTCAAGCTCCCGATAGGAGCTTTTTTCAACCGCGCCGTTTTTGATCTCGTAGATGCACGCGCCCGGATAAGCGAGCAGCACCGGCGAATGCGTGGAGACGATGAATTGGCTTCCCCCAAGCTCCCCCTGCGCGAGCATGTTCATAAGCACGTACTGGTTGTAAAACGTGAGCGCGGCCTCCGGCTCGTCCAATAGGTACAGCCCCCCGCCGGCGATGCGCGCGCCGAAAAAGTCCAAAAAGCCCTCGCCGTGCGAGCGCGCGGAAATATCGTTTTCGTAAAGCGCGTTCAACTCATAAAGCGTACGGGCGTGCGGCATGGATGCAAGGCTTTTCGCATAGGCGGATTTTATGGCGGCATTCTCCTTCACCGCGGCGAGCTCCGTGCGCGCTTCGCGCTTCATGGCGTTGTAGTCGTCGATATAACGGATGAAGCCCTCCGCGTGGAAGTACAGGCACCGGCGCGGCTTGTGGATAAGCTCCGCGCGAAACGCGCCCTCAACCGATGCGAAGCGCGCAGCCCTAGTTTCCGCCTCGCCGTCGATGCGGCTTGCGGAGACCTTCGCCGCGATCAGCTCCAAAAGCGTGGTCTTGCCGCTGCCGTTATCCCCCGTGAGGAAGGTGACGGGCGCGGTAAAGCCAAGCGCCTCGAGCTTTTCGAGCACGGGAATGCCGAGCGGGTAGGTTTTATCCCCGCTCGGAGCGGCTGCGCGTTTTACGGCGCGCAGGAAGATCATGGCCTAGCTTCCCCCGACAGCGTTTTTCGGAACGTAAGCGCGTCGTACTTCTTTCCGTTCACCTCGCGCACGCCCCGTATCCTGTTGCATTCCGTAAAGCCGAGCTTTTCCGCCACCCTTATCATGCGCGCGTTGCCCGACCACGTCTGCGTGTATACGGTCGATACGCCCTTTTGCGCGAGGTATTCCATATAAAGCCTGAGCGCCTCGGTGCCGCAGCCCTTATGGCGAAGCCCCTGCTCGGGAATATCGATGCCTATGGCGAGCATTTTTTCTTCCGTATCGAAGTGCTCTAAAAATGTATCGATCGTATAGGCGCTCACCCAGCCGATATGGTTTCCGCACGCGTCCTCAATTTCAAAGCGGGAACGCAAGGCGTCGGGCGCGTCGTCTCGGTGCCGCTCGCAGTACTTGCCCCAGTACTCCCTAGCCGCCTCGGGGGATTCATCGTCCTTTTCCCAAGGCGCGTCCCATTCGCACCATTCCGTATCCACGGTGAACCAGCGCACATAGTCCTCTACGTCGGACGCGCGGAATTCCCGCAGGCGAACTATGGCGCCCTCAGTCTTTTTTTCAAAGGTTTTTTCGATCATGCGTCGGCTCCCGTTACGGTTAAATTTTGAAAGATCGCTTTTATTATAGGCAATGGGGTTAAAAAAGGGAAGCCGGAGCCGCTTTAAGTCGGCCTTTTGTGATTTTCTCACTTACCGGAACGGAATTTTCGGGTAAGCTAGAAATAAGAAAAACCTAGGAGGTATCCAACAATGAAGATCAGCGCAAGAAACCAGCTTAAAGGCAAAGTCGCCTCGATTCAGGAGGGCGCGGTCACCTCGATCGTGGTCGTCGATATCGGCAACGGCAACAGGATAACCTCAAGCATCACCAACAACGCCGTTAAGGAGCTCGGCCTTACGGTGGGCGCCGACGCCTATGCCATTATAAAGGCGTCCTCCGTTATGATAGGGATCGACGATTAGCTCACGCGGTTAGGCATGGAACGCCCCCCGGGTTTCATAGAATAAACCAAAACCTAAGGGGGAGAGCCATTCATGGACCCATCAAACTTTCGCGCGTCCATTGTGATGCGCAAAATCGAGCGGAGCTTTGCCTACGACGGCACGCCTATGCTCGCGCTTTCCATCCGCTATCCCACCGTGACTTTGCCCCGCAACCCCTCTGCACAAAAGAGCATTGACGGCCAAATTCAGGCGCAGGTCAATGCTTTTTATCATTACGCCGCCGACGACCTATATAGGCAGGCCGTCGCCGCCTACAAGGATGCGCAGGAAAACGGTTTCCCCTTTCACCGCTACGACGCCATATTGCAATATACGATAACCTATAACCAGCGCTGCCATTTAAGCCTGTACCGCGACCAGTACGAGTATACGGGCGGCGCGCACGGCAACACCGTAAGGGCATCCGATACCTGGAGCCTCGAGACCGGACGAAACCTGCCTCTATACAGCTTCTTCCCCGCCGGCCGGGATTACCGCGCTTTCCTGATCAGCCAAATCATTAAGCAGGCCGATGTGAGGATGCAGCAGGAGCCGGGAATCTTTTTTGAAAACTACCGGGCCCTTATCGTGCAATACTTCAACGGGGAGCATTACTATCTGACCCCCGCGGGCCTCGTCATCTACTATCAGCAATACGAGATCGCGCCCTACGTCACGGGCATCGTTCCCTTTACCATCCCCTACGCGACGTTGAACTGGCAGCCTTCCTGCCGTATGCCGTAGGGGCGCATGCCGCCCCCGGTCCTCCACATATCATGGGTGAAGGGGGTGGGGGTGTGCCGCAATACCCTCCCGGCAGCGACCTCGTTTTGTTGGCCGCGTCCATAGCCATAGCGATTTCGGATGATCTTTCCGCCGACGATACCAACGTTCTTGCGGGGTTGTTCTGCGCGATCGGGGACAACCTCGCAATTATCGCGACGCAAAAGGAGGCTTGCGAAGAGCAGGAATGATGG
>JAJFTZ010000026.1 GCA_021372675.1 Eubacteriales bacterium | reverse complement strand
GCGGGTCAGCACCATCGGCTCATACATGATTTGGAAGATGGCGATGATCTGGAGGATCAATAGGGTGCTGCCCAAATTGAAGATAGCCGGCACCGTGATATGGCGGATCCGTTTGAAGATGCCCGCGCCGTCCAGGGTCGCGGCCTCATATAGCTCCGGGTTGATACCGGCCATGCCCGCCATGTAGATCAGCGCGGTCGCCCCCGCGCCCTTCCATGTTGCGACAAGGACGATGATCGGTATCACGTAGCCCGCTTGGCTCAAGTAGGCCATGGGCGCTATGCCGAGCTTGCCTAATAGGATGTTGACCACGCCCGACTTTTCGGCGGAGAAGAAAGCCGTCCACAGGATGATGACGGCAAGCCCCGGCAAAATGTTGGGGAGATAGGCGGCGGTTCGGAAAAAACCCTTGCTCCGCGCCGTTTCCCCAATCAAAAGCGCGATGAAGATGGGAAGCAAAAAGCCGATCAGCAAAGACCAAAATGTATAGGAAAACGTGTTGATGAGCGCCTGTATAAAATCAGCCTTGTTGAAAACACTGACGAAGTTGGCGAATCCGACAAACTCTACCAGTTCAACATTCTGCGTGCGGTACAGGCTCATCCGCATGCTCTCGAGCAGCGGTTCCCAGAGGAAAAAGGCAAACAAAAGAATACCCGGCAGCATGATAAGCCAGGCTGTCAGCGTTTCTTTCCCCTTCCCGGGCATACGGAGGCGGCGAACGGGCTTCTTCATCAAAACTTCTCCCGTCTTTTAGAAATGCGGCTGCCGAAACATACGCAAAAAAACGGCCCGCGTCGGCAAATCCCACGGGCTTTGCCGACGCGCTTCTTTGTTACTTATTATTGATCTCGTCATCCAGATAGCTTTGGAAGCTCTCCTGCGCCTGCCCGAGCGACTTTAAGACATCCGCGTCCTGCCTGGTGATGACCCTCTGTACGATCGCGGTCAACTCCCGGTAGAGCTGCTGGGCGAATACGGGTTCCTCGCCCTTCAAGCTGATCTTGCCGTTGGTGAAGGAGTCGAAAAAGTCATTGTACAGCCGCATGTCGACATTGGAATACTCGTTTACGATCTCGAGCTTTTTCGCGTTGTATTCATTATCGTTCCAAGCGCTGATGGGCGGCAAAACGGGTGCGCCGCGATCTCTTTTGGCGGCGTAATCCGCGCGCATGCCGGCGATGATATCATCATCCATGAAAGGCAGCTTGCCGATGATTTTGAGGTAGCCCATGAGCGCGACAGCCTGATCCTTGGTGATGTTCGGCGCGAACATATAGCAGGTTCCGCCCGTAAGCGCATATGCGCCCGCGGGGCCGGCCGGGAACGGGATCAAGGCGAATTTATCGATGGCCAGACCCTTGCCGGCCGTCGGCTGATCCACCGAATCGTCGGCTGCGAAGTTCATGGCCGCCTCGCCCGTGCCGAGGGCCGAGTGCGCGCCCGCCCAATCGGTCGTGGTGGCGTCCGCATTGAGAATATCGTACTCCCAGCGCAGGGATTTGATATACTCCATCGCGGCGACCGCAGCGTCCGAGGTGAAATTGCAGACCCAGCGGCCATCCTCCTGCTGAACTTCCAAGGCGTTTTCGCCCACCGCGCCGTAATTCCACGCGATGTTGGTATACAGCCACCCGCCGTAGGTTTCGCTCGCCGGGAAAACGAGACCGGCCTTGCCCGTTTTTTGCTTGATGATCTGGCCGTATTCCGCCAGTTCCTGCAAGGTGGTTGGGTACATGGGCAGGCCGTCTTCCGTCATCAGGCCCGCTTCCTCAAACAGGTTGATGTTGATGTGCATGCCTAAAACATAGCCCTCGCGGGGCAGGCCGTAGATGCGCCCGTTTTCATCGCCCAGCAGTTCGACGAACGCCGGGCTGAATTTTTCCAAAACGCCGAACTGCGCCAGCGCGTCGGTCACATCGCCCGCCAAGCCCTGCTTGATCAAAAGCTGCGGATCGGTGAACGGCGGCTGAAAAATGCTGGGCGCGGTTCCGCCCTTCGCCATGCCGATGTAGTTGCTGAGCGTATAGGAATAATAGGCGGGCTGTAGCGTTACGTTAGGGTATTGCTTCGCCATGGTTGCCTTATAGCCCTCAAACAAGGCCAGCTCGGCGGCGGGGGCTGTGTCCGCCGGCCAGTTGCCTAAGCTTATGGTGCAAGTAAGGTCGGCGTCAACCACCTCATCCGATTGCTCGGCAAGTTCGGGCGGAGGGGTGACGTCCGGTTCGACGGTTGGGCCCGTGCCGTTGCCGCCGCAGGCTGCGAGCAGCAAACACAGAACTACGAGGATAGCCAAGCTTCCGATGTGCTTTTTCATGATAACCCCCCTTTAATGTTTGAAGCTGTTCCGCGACTTTGCAAAGGTACGTTTAGCGCTTAACCTACACATAGCAATATAACTTTTTTTGTTGGGTTTGTCAAGCCGTTACAACGAATATAAAGTGATTTTTGCCCCGGTGTCAACGATATGGAAGAAAAGGACGCCGCAGGGCTTTGGCCGCGGCGCTTTTTCCGGCGCCGTTTGAACCGCCGGATAAAAACGTCCGCACTTAATGGGCGATGACATAGGAATACATAAGACAGCGAGGAAAACACCTCGCTGTTTTATGTATTGATAAACAGAGAGTGATTAATTTCTATGACTCGAAGGCGAACTAAGTAATAAATCTGATATAAGCTCTATCATCCAATGAGGTTTTACCATTTGTAAAACCTCTTGTTGATTTATATATACGAATACATAATGGGTCATTTTCTCGCAACCACCGTAAATACCGTTCGCTTTCTTCCAAACTGGCATAAAGCTTAGGGTAGCCATCGGATGCTAAAACCACTTCGCTTGCATTTGGTACGTCTACCGATTCAATCCGGGAAAAATCTTCACAAAATCCATCCAATACGGCAAAGCCATATTCGCAATCTTTATTTGAAAACAAGAATTGCCGCTTTAATATAGGAAAAATCAACTCGTTTGACGGGTCATTGTTACAGAGTGAAGCTATGCTAATACCATTCATCATTTCCAGTTCAAGAAATACCGCTCTAACCTCAGCGAGCAAACTGTCAATTTTCATCTCATTGCTATGCAATTCCCCATTAAGCATAAATTGGCAATCACCATATTGCCATATTTGCGCCGACTCAATGCTATATATTACGATGGTTGCCTGTAATCTTTCCTCGCGGTTATTATAAAAAAAGTCTATATCCCGGTAGCTCTGAAACAGGGCGTGATTAAGCTTGTAAAATACACGCTCTTTTGTTTCTGAGCCGCTAAGTGAATTGAGCGTATGTTTCATGACCTCCTTGGCCCGGAATCCGCTTGTTTCACCGTCCCACTTAAATCGTCCTTTTGCCGTAACACCGTCTATAACGGCTATAAAGTGTTCATTGATAAAGATTCCATCTTCACATAAATTCATATCATCGACTTTCGATGAAATATATTGTTCAACAATATTCATTTTTTCTCCCTTACTTCGTCTTCTGTTCCTTAGACCTGCTGTCTCTTATGCAGCCGCACTTCCTATGCCTGCTATTCTTTTTGCCATTATAGCAAACGCGGATCCAGCATGTAAATCACTGTATCCGCGTCTGCTTTCTTACCTCACCGCCCCATATGGCGGACGTTTTTACCGGCGCTGTTCCGGTTTGGTTCCGCTTTAGGTCAAAAGCGTCATGGCCCGCTCAAAAAAGGCGTCCAGCTTTGAAAAATCCATGGCCTCGACGTAGAAGCGCTCGAGCTCGTCGTGGATATCCTTCGAAAGAGCCACCTGCAACTGGGCGCGGGCGACAAGCTCCGAGGCGTGGAAAAGAAGGGTGCGCATCGCGTCCGCCTCACGCTCCGGGACGGGCTTATAGAGCCCCTCGATGCGGCGCGCCGCGGGCGCGTCGTGGAAGCGGTTTGCGCAGGTGAAGGCCATACCGGCGCCGGGCAGCAGCACGTGATCCGTTTTTTGCGCGATAAGGGAGCAGGGGCAGAGTATCATGCGCTGGTTCGCCTCCCGCGCGGCGGCGATTACGCGCGCGAGCAGCCGCCCCGAGGCAGCGCCCCACTCATCCGAAACGGCGGTCACATCGGCGCACAGCGCGCCGAGCGTTTCATGGAAAAACGCCACGCGGCCCACGGATACCGCGCTTAAAAGCCGGTATTCGCTTTCGCAGGCCGCCCCCTCGCCCCGTGGCAGATCGAGCGCGGCGGCGGCGCGTACGGCGGCTTCATCCACATAGCGCGCGGCGATCGCGCGGCAGCGGTTCATAAGCGCGCCCGCGGCGGCAAGGTAAGCGGAGGCCTGCGCGTGGCAATCGTTCACCTCGTCCGAAAGGCGTATGATTTCGCGCGCATGCTCCCTTAAGAGCGCGTCATCCCACGCTTCGCCGGCATTAAGCAGCGTGTCGCGCGCGCCGGGGTATACGGGGTCTACCATATGCGGCGCGGTGCCGTCGATCATGACGCGCCGCGCGGTGCGGTCGATGATCGCATCGAGAGAGTCCGGGTCGCTCGCGCAGGGGATGAACTCCACAACATGCCCCATGGCTAAAAGCGCGCGGCCGGCCTTTTTCATAAGCGTGCTTTTGCCGCTGCCCGGCCCGCCCTTCAAAATGACCGCGGCATAGCCGCCGGGCCCGAGCAGCCGCTCAAAGTAGGAAACAAAACCCCGCTCTGTCTTGCTCGCGAGGAAAAAACGAATGGCTCCTTCATCCATAGGCCAAAACTCCTTCACATGCCCGTATTCCATAACATAGTATGTTCCATACATCAATACCTGTGAACTGGGGGGCTGTTTGTTGGTAACATTAAGCTATCTTCACATCCTTTACGTCGCGCTGATCCTAGGCATGCTCACCCTCATGGCTTTTCGAAAAAGCATCGTACTGCCCTGCGTGGCGGGCATACTCATCATCGGCTGGGCGGCCACGAAAAGCGCGATCGGCGGCGTGCAGGCGCTCTTCAACGCCGTAGTTTGGGCAGGCGGGGAGTTTTTGGGCGTCATCGTCGTGATATCGCTCGTGGTGGCGATGTCCAAAGCGCTCGCGGCCATCGGCGCGGACGCGCTGATGATACGCCCGTTCAGCCGCTACATGAAAAACAGAAGCGTCACATTTTTTCTGCTGGGTATCGTAATGTTCGCCGTTTCCATCTGCATATGGCCCTCGCCGGCGGTGGCGCTCGTAGGCGCCATCATCCTGCCGCTCGCGCTTGAAACGGGCATTCCCGTCGTATGGGCCGCCGTGGCGATGAACCTGTTCGGCCACGGCATCGCGCTCTCGGGCGACTTTTTCATACAGGGCGCGCCCACCATCACCGCAAAGGCCGCGGGTACTACGGTGGGCGAGCTGATGCGCGGGAGCGTCGTGCTATGGGCCGTGATGGCTGTAGTCACCGTAGCGGTGGCGTTCATCATGTTCCGCCGCGACGTGAAAAAGCTGCCGCCGGTCAAGGTGGAACGGGCCGCCGTCGTCAGGGAAAGGCCTAAGCCCGCCGCGGTGGCGATGGCGATCCTCACGCCTATAGTGTTCGCGCTGAGCGTTGTGCTCATGCTGGTCTTCAAGCTGCAGGGCGGGGATGCCACGGCGCTTGTTGGCGGTGCGGCGCTCATCATACTCATCGCCGCGACCTGCCTTAACGGAGGCGTGATGAAGGCGCTCGACGGCGTGATCGACCACCTGAAAAACGGCTTCGGCTTCGGCATCGAAATCTTCACGCCGGTTCTCTTCATCGCGGGCTTCTTCTTCCTCGGCAGCGAGGGCGGCGCAAAGGCCGTGCTGGGCACCGGGACGGGCATCATGAACGATATCGGCCTCTACCTTGCGCAAAACGTGCCGGTTTCGCGCGTACCGGTGGTCATTGCCGAGGCGCTTGCGGGCTTTGTTACGGGCTTGGACGGCTCCGGCTTCTCCGGGCTGCCCATCGTGGGCGCAACGGCAAGCACCTTTGCGCAGGCGCTTCCGCTTAAAAAGGAAGTGCTTGCCTCCCTCGGGCAGATCATCACCATCTGGGTGGACGGCGGCACGCTCATCCCCTGGGCGGTCATCCCCGTCGCCGCGATCTGCGGCATCAAGCCGGAGGAGCTGGTGCGCAAAAACGTCATCCCCGTGTTTGCCGGGCTCGCCGCGACCATCATCGTCGCCTGCTTTTTGGTGTAAGCGCGCATGGCGGCCCCTCGTTGCCTCAGGGCCGAAGCTTGGAACAGGAACCCGCCCGTTGCAAGCGGCGGCCCTTTTTCATCGTTAACAACGCCTGATTTAGCTTGCCTGCCTTACCGCCCCCTATGCATGTAGGCCGTGCCGCTTCGCGATACGGCCTATCGTCCTATATGGTTTTTCTCCTTTTATTTCGGGCATGCTAAGCCGGAGGTGATCCCATGAAGCCTAAGAAAAAGCGGCGCCTTGCCGACGGCAAGGCCGACCGGCCCATTTCCGGCGCGTACCCGGTGATCGACACCGATCTCGCGCGGGACAACATCGAAAACGACATGCCCGCGGCCGATCTCGAGGACCTGTAAACCTTTCACCGCGCGTAAAACCGCGGCCGTAACTTTTGACAACCGTAAGGGTGTGCAAAAAAGGAGGAAGAGAAATGCCGGAACTAAAGAACAGCGTTACAAAGGAGAACCTTTTAAAGGCTTTTGCGGGAGAATGCCAAGCCTGGCGGCGCTACGAGCTTGCCGCGTCCCAAGCGAAAAAGCAAAACCTCGAGGTTCTTTACTGGCTCTTCCATTATACGGGAGGCCAGGAAAAGGAACACGCCGAGGTATTTTATAACCATCTGAAGGAATTTAATGGGCAGGAAATCCCCCTGTGCGCCGGCTACCCCATCGATCATTCGAGCGATATGCGGGAGCTTTTGCAGCTTGCCGCCCAACACGAGGCCGCCGAGCACGACACGATCTATAAATCCTTCGGGGACAAGGCCAGGGAGGAAGGGTTTGCCGGTATCGCAAATTCCTTTTATTTGATCGCCGAAATAGAAATGGTGCACAGCCTGCGCTTTGCGCGGTATGCGCAGCTCATGCAAAGCAACAGGCTGTTTCAAGACGAGATACCCGTCGAATACATCTGCCTCAATTGCGGGCACGTCCATAAGGCGGCGGCGGCGCCGCAAATCTGCCCGGTATGCGGCCACAATCAGGGGTTCTTTGTCAGGCGGGAAGACTCGCCGTTCGGGAATTAGGCAAAACGCCTTATTCGGCAAGCGTAAACGGCGCCGTACGCCGCCGTTTACGCTAGTATTGTTGAAGGGGCGCAAAGCGCAAATACCTATTTCCTAAGAACTTCCTCGAGCTCCGGCGCGGGCATGGGCTTGTAATAATAGAAGCCCTGCACCTCGTCGCACATCCTGTTTTTCAAAAAGTCGAGCTGCGTGCTGGTTTCGACCCCCTCCGCGACGAGCTTTAGGTCTAAATTTTTCGCGAGGTTCATAATCACGAGCGAGATCGCCCTGTCCTTCGGGCCCTGATCGATGCCGTGTACAAACTGGATCGCCATTTTAAGCCTGTCTACCGGCAGCATTTTCAAACGGTTGAGCGAGGAATATTCGGTGCCGAAATCGTCGATCGAAATGCTCACGCCGAGCGCTTTCAGGTCGTTGAGCACGCGGATGATATAATCCGGCTCCTTGGTGGTGACGCTTTCTGTGATCTCGAGCTCGACCTGAGAAGGGTCTATGGCAGTCGTCTTCAAAATTTGCTCGACTTGCGCCACCATGCCCGGGTTGCGCAGCTGAACGACCGACAGGTTTACGGCGATACGAAGCTCGCCAAGGCCCATGCGCTTCCATGCCGCCACTTGCGCGCAGGCGGTTTCCAGCACCCACGCGCCGATGGAGTTGATGAGGCCCGTCTGCTCGGCCATCGGTATGAATTCGAGCGGCATGATCATACCGTACTCCGGGTGCTCCCAGCGCAAAAGCGCCTCAAGGCCCGATATCTCTTCCGTTCTCAGGTCAACCTGCGGCTGATAGTATACCCGAAGCTCGTTGCGCTCCAAGGCCCTATGTAGGTTGTTGGAAAGATTTACACGGTATTTTACGGTTTCCTTCATGTTGGTCGAGCAGAAGGCGTATTGGTTTTTACCCTTGTCCTTGGCCGTATACATAGCGATATCCGCGTGCTTGATGAGCGTTTCCGCATCCTCACCGTCGACGGGGAACACGGAGATGCCCGCGCTTGCCGTAATGAATATCTCCTGCCCCTTCAAAACGATGGGCTCCTTGAAAAGCTTTATTATCTTATCGGCCACCTTCGAAATATCGTCCACGTCGGCAACGCCGTTGAGCAAAAGAAGAAACTCGTCGCCGCCGAAGCGAGCCACGGTATCGGACTTTCTAAGCGCGTTCGTTAGCTTGCGGCTGATGGCCTGGATCAAAAGGTCGCCCCCCTCATGCCCCATCGTATCGTTGATGGACTTGAAGGAATCGAGATCTAAAAACACGACGCCGACGATACGGTTATCGCGACGCGCCAAATGGATGGCCTGCTCCGCGCGGTCGCGGAAAAGCTGGCGGTTGGGGAGCTTCGTAAGGTCGTCGTAATACGCCATGAAGCGGATGCGCATTTCGGAGCTGAGCTGCGCGAGCGTATCCGAAACGATGCGCGAAATGACCGGCAGAGACACGATCTGATCCTCCGTCCACACGGTGCCGGCGCGGGAGGTTTCTATGTAAATAAAGGTGATGAGCTTATTGTGCTCGTAAACGGGGATAAAGAGCCACGGCGTGGCTTTCATTTTCTCGTATTGCTCCGCGACCGTGTTCTGCTCAAAGGGTATGGCGTCCAGCACGGAGGGATTTTGCTCCGCGTACGCCGTCCACCGCTCCATCATGCGAAGCTTTTGTTCAAGCGTTATTTCTTCTTCGCCCACCGAATATTGCTGCATGCCGGCGAGGGCGGTCGTCTCGCTTTCGATCCCGTTCATTAAAACGATCTCAGCTGAGAAATAATCGGCCAGCTTTACGAAAAGCTCCCTGAGCCGCAGCGGCATATCCGCCTGATCCGCCAAAGAAAAGCCCGCGGCGATATCGCTTATAAGCGTTTGCGTCCTCGCCTGCGCGGCGTTTTCCTTGAGCCGCCCCACATAGACGCGGTGGATGTAACAGGCCGCGCAAACGATGAAGATCAGGATGAGCTCCCGGCTGATGTACGTCCTGTAGTCGATCAAAACTTCCTTGTACGGCAGAATAGCGCTCAAATATACCTGGCTCAAAAGCGCGGGAATGGAGGAGGCGAGCAGCATATCGGCCGAGTTGAACACGAGCGCGCAGACGATGAGCATGATCGGGAACGCCCATATGGACATGCCGCCGAGCGGGGTCATGCCCACCGTTAAGATCGGGGTCAGCGTGAGGCTTGTGATGATCAGCAGCAGCTCAAGAACACCATACCCCTTTTTGCTCCTCTGCACATAGTGCAAAATGCCGCCAAGCGCTATGAGCATGGCGCTTGAAAACACCGCTAAAAAGGCGTTATCGATCCTCCACATCACGTTTTCCATAATGTAGAGGCTGATACCGCCCAAAATCATACCGTAGGAGGCAATCCGGAATACGGCGATACGGCGCTCGTCGTTGAGTATGCTTTCGAGCTCGTTCTCCTTCAGGGACCGCATGAAATGATATTTGTTGATGCAGTAGAAAAAGGCGGAAAGCGGAATGAGGAATAGCACGGGGGCCATAAGCGGTATGGGCAGGTTGAAATAGCTCCCGTTGAGGATATCCGTAAACGTACCGAAGCCGAAGGCGATTAAAAAGGAGAACAGCAAGATGTTGGCCTGCTTCTTGATCGCCCTGTCGCTGTTTTTTATCTTCCAAAGGACGAGGAGAGTAAGGCTGATACACACCGTAACGAGGTAGTAGATTTGAAAGATCAGGTCGTACACCGTATTGGTATCCACCCTGACCCATCCCCTTGCGGTATTGGCGAATTGGTAGATCACCCGTTCCGTGTCGGGGGAAAGAACAAAAACGTACAGCAGGAAAGCGGCGGGAAGGTATAAAACGAAATAGAACCACTTTTTGCTTAAGATTCGCTTATGCCCGGTTAAAATTAGCGTAAAATGCAGCAGCACGCTGTAAACGAGCTCATACCCCACGGCGGCGAAGCGCGACCAGAACTCCCACGCGGCCGCGTCGGGCGCGATCATAGCGATGGAAAAACCGAGCGCCCAAAACGCAAGGCAGACGCTGATTACCATAAAGAGCCTGTTGAGCGTGGCCTTGCGGTCAAAGCGCAGCGCGTAGGCCCCCATGACCGGGCTTATGGACGCCATGATCAGGTATAGCGCCGAAAAAATCACCAAGTGGTTCACGCTGGCCTCCTTCCTAAGCGAAACAGCGCCTATCCCGGGCCCAGCCGCGCGCCATAAGGGTGCCGGATACCTTCAAACTGTAGAATCCGGCATTTTCGCTTTTTAGAACTATTACTATTATCGTATAAAATCGACAAATGTTAAAGGGGAAATTCCATGAATACCCAAACCTTTTGTAATTTTTTTCTATCTGTTTGAACAAAAACACGGCCTCCGACTTGCGGCGGGGCCGTGCTCTTTTCGTTTTCTTATTTCTTTGCCAGATACTTTCTCATGTCGATGGCGACGGCCATGAGGATGATGGCGCCTTTAATGATATACTGCAAATTGGTGGAAACGCCCAGCCATTGGAGCGCCACGGTGATGATCTGCAACAAGATAACGCCCGTGATGATGCCGGATATTTTGCCCGTGCCGCCCGTGAACGACACGCCGCCGATGACGCACGCGGCGATGGCGTCGAGCTCCGCGTTAAGGCCCGCGGAGGCGTTGTTGGAGCCTACGCGCGCGGCCTCGATGAAGCCCGAGAAGCCGTAGAGCATGCCCGCGAGCGCGAACACGAAGATGATGGTCTTCATAACGTTAACGCCCGAAACGTTGGCCGCCTCGGGGTTGGCGCCCACGGCGTACATGTTTTTGCCGAAGGTGGTCTTGTTCCAAACAAACCACATGATCGCCGTGGCGGCGATGGCGTAAAACACATAGTACGGGATCGCTACGCTGAAGATCGTGACGGTGCCCTTTACGACCTCCTTATACGCCTCGGTGAGGCCCGCGATGGGCGCGCCGCCGTTGCTGCCCATGTTCATGTAAATGAGGATAAGGCCGTAGAGCATGAGCTGCGTGGCCAGCGTTACGATAAACGGGTGCAGGCTGAACTTCGCCACGAAAAAGCCGTTGAAAACGCCTACGATGCAGCCGATGACCATCACGAGAGCAATCACGAGGAGGATCGGCGGCGCCGCCATTTCGGGAAACATCTTGCTCGTGTATTCCGCCACGGGCTTTTGCAGAAGGGATGCGGAAACGAGCATGGAAAGCCCCATGATGCGGCCTGCGGAAAGGTCGGTGCCCGTGAGCACGATGATGCCGCCTACGCCGAGCGCCAGAAAGCTTCCCGAGGCCGCCTTTTTCATCACGTCGATGATCGACTCGAACGAAAGGAAGGTGGTGGCGAACTTGGCGTTGGTGAGCGTATAAATCTCCACGTAGATGACGAGGATGACGAGCACGATGTAGATGGCGTTGTTGAGCAGGAAATCGCCCCACCAGCGCAGCTTATCCCGCGCTTCGAGCGCGTCATACGCGCGCTTTTTTTCCGCGAGCCCCGCGAACAAGCCCCGTTTTGCGTTTTGAGAGGTTTTATGATCCATAAACCGTGCTCCTTTATACGTACTTTGCGGCGAACGTAAGGATTTCCTCCTGCGAGGTCGATTTCGCGTTCACCTCGCCTGCGATCCTGCCGTTGCTCATCACGATGATGCGGTCGCACACGCCCAAAAGCTCCGGCATTTCGCTCGAAACCATCAATACGGTTTTGCCCGACGCGGCAAGGTCGATCATAAGCTGGTAAATCTCGTATTTCGCGCCCACGTCGATGCCGCGCGTAGGCTCATCCATCAAAAGGATGTCGGGCTTTGTAAGAAGCCACCTGCCGACGATCACCTTTTGCTGGTTGCCGCCCGAGAGAGAGCGGATTTTTGTTTTCTGCGAGGGCGTTTTGACCTTAAGCGCTTCGATCGCCCAATCGGTATCCTTCTTCATGCTCTTTTCCGAAAGGTAGATGCGGTATTTGAGGTAGCTTCGCATGTTGGCGACGGTCGTGTTTTCCAAAATGTCGAGCACGCCGAAAATGCCCGTCTGCCGCCGCTCCTCGGTGATGAGCGCGAAGCCGTTTTTCATGGCCGCGGTGCTGTTGCGGTTATGTATGACTTTGCCGTTTTTCCTTACCGTGCCGCTCTTTTTCGTGGCCACGCCG
>JAJFTZ010000123.1 GCA_021372675.1 Eubacteriales bacterium | reverse complement strand
TTGAACGACGGTCGTAATCTGAACTCTTTTGTTCGGATTGCGACCGTTGTATTTATTAGGTACCTTAAAACTGGGGGTTTTTTATCAGTTGTCCTTGCCCTGTTAATTGGATGCGTCATTAATAAAAAGTCCAAATCGCTCGACAAAAATCAAAATCCATGTAATTCGAACTCCCCTGTCCGAAAGCAAAATATCTATATTGTCCCAAAAAGGCCCGCAGTTGCGGGCTTTTTTGATGCTTCCGCTCATATTTTCCAAAAACGCGGTACCATAGATGTTTTTAGAGGGAAATACTCTTTTTGAGGGATTCGAACCTATGACCATACACTAAGGTTTCGCATTTTCCTATTTCTCGACGCCCTGCACGTTGCTATGCTTCGCTTCGAGCTTCCGCTTTTAGCTCCTTGTCCATGCAAAAGCAGAATAGAGCCGATGGCAGATACAGCGCATGGAACATCCACCGGCATCCCCGCTCGCTTGCCGCGAAGCGCTGACTCGACTATAATTGACATAGATGAGTTTCAGCGGCCGCCGTGCGGCCCGAGGAGAGCCATGGGTAGGGAATACGAACTCGTTATGCACCCGCGCCTGAAGCACATTTGCTGCTTTGTGGTGGAAATCGACTACCGTACGCCGCATCTGCACCGGGAGATGGAATTGAGCCTCATCCTGAGCGGTGCGCTTTCGGTAAGCACGCAAGGGCAGTCCTCGCGGTTGCAAGAGGGCGATCTTGCGCTGTTCAACGCCAATCAGGTGCATGAATACCATGCGGATGGTGCGCCCGCACGCATGCTGTGCATTCAGGTCACTCCGCAGTTTTGCCACGACAGCTTCCCCTCCCTGCAAAACACCCGCTTTTCGGATTTTTGCCTTCGGGAGCATCTCGGTGCGAAAGAATACGCCCTTTGCCGAGCCATGGCGGTCGAGTTCGCCTACCGCTACTGCCGAAGGGATTTCGGGTATGAGCTCGAATGCGACGCCTTGCTCCGCCTCATTTTCAGCATTCTCGTACGGCGCGTTCCCAGCCGCGTTTTGCCGGATGGGGAATCCGGCCGTTCGCGTGAACGCGTCGAGCGCCTCAACCGTATTTTGGACTACATCGACGCCAATTACATGAACAAGATCCAGCTTGGCGACCTCGCCCAAAGCGAAGGCATTTCTACCTACTATCTCTCTCACTTTTTCACGGATAACCTGAATTGCTCGTTTCAGAGCTATCTGTTTCAGGTGCGCATGCGGCACGCGCGCGCGCTCGTTGCATCGACCGATAAAAAGCTGATCGACGTTTGCCTCGAGTGCGGTTTTTCCGATTACCGCTATTTGAACCGCGCCTTTCAGCAGCAGTTCGGCTGTACGCCAAACGAATACCGGAGCCTCAGCCGGCAGGCCGGCGACGAGGCGCGCGAAGGCGGAATAGGGTCGGTGGAACGTTTTTTGACGGAGCAGGAAATGCTTGCGGAACTCAAAGCTTACAGGCAAACGCATGCAGCCGCGTTCGAAGCGCTCCTGCGGCTGTTCTCTGAGGATGAAACAGCAACATCATAGCCTACTCACAGCAAACATCGCATAGGCAAACGCGCGCGGGATATGCTACATTAAAAGCATATCCCGCGCTTTTTCCTGTGTGCGGCGGAACTCTTCTTTTTCGACCCGAAGCAATAAACGCATATCGATTTTATAACAGGAGGTACACAACATGAAGCGTTATGAGGACATCAAAAAGGTTCCCTATGCGGGCGCGTCCGGTAAAGACCCGTTTACCTTCCGCCATTACGAAGCGGACACTATCATCCTCGGCAAGCCGATGCGCGAGCATCTGAAGTTTGCCATGAGCTGGTGGCACACTGTGAACGCAGGCGGCACGGATATGTTCGGCGGCGAAACGCTCGACAAATCCTTCGGCAAGTCCGAGGCCATGGCAAAATGCAAGGCCAAGGCGGATTTTGCCTTTGAGCTGATGGAGAAGCTCGGCATCGGCTACTACTGCTTCCACGACGCGGACGTGGCCCCCGAGGGCCGCAGCTTGGCCGAAAGCACCGAAAACCTCAACGAGATGGCAGAGTATCTGCTGAACAAGCAAAAGCAGTACGGCGTCAAGCTCCTGTGGGGCACGGCCAACATGTTTTCGGACAAAAAATTCATGGCGGGCGCGGCCACAAGCAGCTCGGCGGACGTGTTTGCGCTTGCCGCGGGCAAGGTGAAAGCGGCGCTCGACGCCACCATCCGTTTGGGCGGCAACGGCTATGTGTTCTGGGGCGGCCGCGAGGGCTATGACACGCTCACCAACAGCGATGTTGGCCTTGAACTCGATAACCTCGGCCGCTTTTTGACCCTCGCGCGCGATTACGCGCGAAAAAACGGCTTTGCGGGCGATTTCTACATTGAGCCCAAGCCCAAGGAGCCGACGAAGCACCAGTACGATTTCGACGTGGCTACCTGCGTGAACTTCCTTCGCAAAAACGACCTACTTCAGGACTTCCGCATGAACGTGGAAGCCAACCACGCCACCCTCGCGGGCCACACCTTCCAGCATGAACTCCGCATGGCACGCGTCAACGGCGTGTTCGGCTCCATCGACGCCAACCAAGGCGACCTGTTGCTTGGCTGGGATACCGACCAGTTTCCCACCAACGTGTACGACACCACGCTGTGCATGCTCGAGGTTTTGCAGGCGGGCGGCTTTACAAACGGCGGCCTAAACTTCGACGCCAAGGCGCGCCGCGCCAGCAACACCTTCGAGGACATCCTGTTCTCCTACATCGCTGGTATGGATGCGTTTGCGCTGGGTCTTAAAAAGGCCGCTGCCATTCTTGAGGACGGCCGCATCCCCGCGTTTGTGAAGGAGCGCTATGCTTCCTATAGCGAGGGCATCGGCCTGCGTATCGTGGAGGGCAAGGAAACGCTCGCGTCGCTCTACGAGTACGCCAAAGATAAGGAGAGCTTCCCTGTGGAAAGCGGCAGGCAGGAATACCTCGAAAGCATTTTCAACGACATCCTGTTCTCGTAAGGAGGCCGTTATGTTTCTTGGTGTGGACCTCGGCACAAGCTCCGTCAAGCTGCTGCTTGCGGACGGCGAAGGGCGCATCCTCGGCCAGCGGAGCACGGAATACCCCATCAGCTACCCATATCCGCATTGGAGCGAGCAGAACCCCGAAGACTGGTGGAACGGCTTTTGCCGCGCGCTCGCAGCCCTCGGAGCGGCGCACAGGCTCGACCGCGTCACGCACATGAGCTTTTCCGGGCAGATGCACGGGCTGGTTCTCCTCGACGAAGAAGACAAGGTGATCCGCCCCGCGCTGCTCTGGAACGACGGGCGGACGGCGGACGAGTGCGACTACCTCAACGGCGAGATCGGCAAGGAAAAGCTGATCGCGTGGACGGGCAACGTCGCGCTCGCGGGCTTTACCGCGCCTAAGGTGCTTTGGGTACGAAGGCACGAACCCGAAAACTTCAGCCGCGCCGCGCGGCTGATGCTTCCCAAGGACTACATCGCTTACCGCCTCACCGGCGCATTCGCCACCGACGTATCCGACGCGTCCGGCACGCTTTTCTTCGACGTGAAAAACCGCCGCTGGTCGCAGCCCATGCTCGACGTGCTCGGCATACGCGAAGATCAGCTCCCCAAGGTATACGAGAGCGGCGATATCATAGGCAGCGTGCGCGCGGAAACGGCGGCGGCATTGGGATTGTCGCCGGATACCCGCGTCGTCATCGGCGGGGGCGACCAGGCGATGGGCGCCATCGGCGCGGGCGCGGTGCATGCGGGCGCGGTTTCCGTCAACCTCGGCACGAGCGGCGTGGTGTTCATCAACAGCGGCGGCTATGTGGAAAGCGGCGAGGCGCTTCACTCCTTCTGCAACGCCTGCGGTGCGTATCATCTGATGGGCGTAACGCTGAGTTGCGCAGGCTCCACAAAATGGTGGGCGGAGGACGTGCTGCAAACCAACGACTACGCAGCGCTGTTCCAAGGCCTTAAGGAGCTGCCGATTGATTCCCTGATTTACCTCCCCTACCTCATGGGCGAACGAAGCCCCGTCAACGACCCGCACGCGCAGGGCATCCTTTACGGGCTCAACGCCGCGCACGATAGGAAGGCGGTCACAAAAGCCATTCTCGAGGGTGTCTGCTTCTCGCTGTACGACTGTGTCCGCGCTGCCCGCGCGGGCGGCACGGCAATCGATGCGGCGCGCGTTATCGGCGGCGGCTCCCGCTCGGAGGATTGGGTGCAGATGCTTGCGGATGTGATGGGCATCCCCCTTTCGCTCATCAACACGAGCGAGGGCGGCGCGCTCGGCGCGCTTCTGCTTTGCATGGTGGCGGCGGGCAACTATAAGGACATTCCCGCCGCGTGCGAGGCGCTCATCACCGTGACGCACCGTTTTGAGCCGAACGCTGAAAAGCACGAAGCATACCAAAAGAAATTCGCCCTGTATAAGCGCGTGTACGAGCAGAACTGTGACGCGATTTCCTGAACCTTACAGAAAAACATAGACAGAGTATAGAAAAATCTTTGTGCACCAAGCCGCCCTCGATGCCCTAAAAGCATCGAGAGCGGCTTTTTTGCTTTACGCAAACAAAAAAGGAGGTTATTGAAATAAAAGACATCCCCAAGCCATGGCAGATCGAACATTACCCCATCCGACTCGGATGGCTCCAGCCTTGCGAGTTTGACATTACCCGATGGACGAACAGTATACGATTTTTCAACGGTTCAGTGCATCGCTTTTCAAAACGGGGAGTATCGCTTCACCCTCATGGACAACGCCGGGAACAGTGCCATCGGGAATAAAAGG